>JAFASL010000534.1 GCA_019244535.1 Alphaproteobacteria bacterium | reverse complement strand
CTGCGCGGCGAAGTTCTGCAGCAGCGCGATCTGCTTGTCGGTGAAAAGCCGAACCTCGCGGCGATAGATCACAAATGCACCGAACGCTACGTCGTCCTTGCGCAACGCCACCCAGAGCGCGGTGCGGGCGCCGCCGATATCGGCGAGGGCTCGTCGAGCGGGATTGCCAGCACGGTAAGCCTCCTCAGCAGTAATATCCTCGATCTGAACAACGTCCTCGCCATGCACGAGCCGATAATGGGCATTGCCAGGAACTATCTGCCGGGGCTGACGTAATGCTTCGGCCAACTCGGGCGGCGCTCCTTGCACCGTAATGCCACTGAAGTTATTTCCTTCGATACTCGAAAGGACACCGAGGCTTGCGTCGCAAAGGCGCATCGCTTTTTCGAGCATTGCATCGAATACCGGCGTGAGATCACCGGGCGAGGAATTGATCGCTTGCAATATCTCGGCGGTGGCGGTCTGCTGGTCGAGCGCTTCTTTGAGCTCGGCGGTGCGGTCTTCGACCTTTTTCTCGAGGTCGGCGTAGGACTTCCGTAGGTCCGCGGCCATTCGGTTGAACTCGCCAGCGAGGCTCTCCAGCTCGTCGCCAGTGTGGATGTCGATGCGGCGGCCGAGGTCGCCAGCGCCGATCCGCGCGGCGCCGGCTTGCAATTGCCGGATCGGCACGGTCATGCGGCGGGCGAGGAACAGCGCCGCCAACGCCGCGAGGCCGAGAGCGAGGATTAGCAGCGCCCCGCTGCGCAATGCCGAGCCGTAGAGCGGCGCCAAGGCTTCGCGCAGCGGCAGTTCTACATATACGGTCCAGCCGAGTACGGGGATTGGGACATGCGCGGTCAGCACCGAATTGCCGCTGATACCCCTGGCGACGATTGTCGTCTGGTCCGCGCCCGGTCCTCCCGAAGCTTCGGCGTGCGCCGCCGCGACCTGTGGCAGGGTCGAGAGATCGGTATTGCGGAGTACGAGGCTGATGTCGGGGTGCGCTATGAGCCTGTCGTCACGATCGACGACATAAGCGTAGCCATGCTCGCCGATCTTCAATCCGGTGATCACGTCCCAGATTAGCTTCAAATTAACCTCCGCCATCGTAACGCCGGCATCCCGCCCCGCCTGCGCCATCGCGATGGTCATGTACGGCTCTGATTCTTTACGAAAATAGACCGGGCTGAACCACACTCGGTGCTGCTGCGCCTCGGTGAAGCCAGGGTTTTGCGAGTAGTCCTTACCGCTGCCGACGACGTCCATCGACAGGCGTGAGACCTTGAGCTGTTCTTTGCCGACTTCGTCGAGCTGGATCAGCTCAGTAATTGCCGGCACCTGGCGCAAAAGCCGGAGGTAGTCGAAGCGGCGTTGCTCTATCGGGCTGGCGGCCCATTGCAGGGCGGTCGTCCAGCCGAGTTGGCGCTCGATTTCATCGATGAACTCCTCGATCCGATGCGCCGCCGACCGGGCTTTCTCTTGCTGAATGCGAAAAGCTGCTGTTTTGTTTTCGTTATAGCTGAACCAGAAATGTAGCCCTGCATTGACCAGCAGCACGAGGCTAACCAGCGCGACCAGCAGGACGACGTATTTGCGGAACAGGCGTCCGCGCGGTCCGCTTGAAACTGTTTCATTCTCCGCTGATCGCCCCGAGCGGAGCGGACCCAACCATCTGAACACCGGCCGACGGTCCGCTGAAACGGGATTTACCGCATCACTCATGACGGTCGTTGGTTGATAGCGGCCAGGTCATTAGCCAACCGCCATGTCGAAACTGTGGTGGACAGAACCGTTTCGCAAAAGCGCAGCACGAAATCGTGAGTACATCATTCGATCATCTCGTCGGCGCGGGCGAGCAGTGACGGCGGGAGCGTCAGGTCTAACAAACGCGCGGTCTTCATGTTGATGTAGAGGTCGTATCGCGCTGGCTGCTCGACGGGAATGTCGGCAGGACTAGCCCCTTTGATGATCTTATCGATTTGCGCGGCCGCCTGACGAGTTATTGCCGGATAGTCGGGGCCGAGGCTTATTAACCCTCCGGCAACAACCGTCTCTTTGAAAGCAGAGCAGAAGGGGAGGTGGGCCGCTAGGGCGCGAGCGGCAATCTCGGCACCTACGGTAAAAGTGAGGGCTCCGGCAATTGCCAAAACGGCTCCCACCTCGCTGCTTTTGATTTTGGCAAACGCAGGGTCCAGGTCGTCAGCCGATTTAATATCGACTGAGACAAGGGTGACGCCAAGTTCTGGTAACGCCGCTTCCAGCGATGTCATTGCAAATCCGACGTTTGGGTCACTAACGGCCCGCAGCACGGCCACGCGTTGGAGAGCGGGAACGATTTCTTTGAGCAGCTGCAGTCTTTTTCCGTACGTTTCCGTCGCGGCTTCGAAGCTTATGCCCGTCATATTTCCGCCGGGATGCGCAAGACTTCGGACCAGGCCGATTTCTACCGGGGCACCCACTGACACAAACACGGTTGGGACGCCGACGGCCAACTCCTTCGCCGCCACTCCGCCTATAGTTCCCCAGGCAACCAACAGATCGATTTCAGGCAATAACGAGGCGATTACCTCTCGCACTTTGGCTGGCCGCGGACCCGCAAATTGATGAGTAAGGACAATGTTCCGACCCTGAACATCGCCGCGGTCAGCCAACGCCTGTTCGATCCCTTGGGCGAAGGCTGTTCCTCCGCTCTCCGGTGTAGTCACCAACACGTCCGCTATTCGCCAGAGCTTTCCGGCTTGCTGAGCCTCGGCCCCGCAAGGCCACACCGCGGCAGCGCCACAGATCGCGCCCATGAATTCTCGCCGCCTCATTCGATGACCTCGTCGGCTCGCGCGAGCAGCGATTGCGGCATGGTGAGGCCAATCGTTTTCGCGGTTTTGAGATTGATGACCAGCTCGAACTTGGTCGGCTGCTCGACGGGCAGGTCGGAGGGTTTTGCGCCTTTGAGGATCTTGTCCACATAGACGACGCTGCGCCGAATGATCTCGGCAAGGTCCGCGCCGTAGGTCATCAGAAATCCTGCCTCCGCGAACAGCTTGAGGCCTGATATTGTCGGCAATCGGTGATCTGCCGCGAAATCCGCGATTTTCTTTCGAAGATCTACGCTGAGCGGATCTTCAACCGTGATCAGC
>JAFASL010000304.1 GCA_019244535.1 Alphaproteobacteria bacterium | reverse complement strand
ACTCGCCTGCCGTCGATTTCGACATACGAGTTGCGGTAGCCGTGCCATTCCCAATCCGGCGAGGCGCCGATCGGCCCCATGACCAGCTCGCCGAACACCTCGGGCAATGGCCGCCGCCACAGGCGCAGCAGCGCGAGGCTCAGCCGGTTTATGCGGACGTCGTTGTACTCCCAGAATTCGCCGGGCGCCCGGAGCGCCCGGTGACTGCCCTTTGGCGCCGCGCTGGGCCGGCCGCCAACGGCGCGGTTGCGGTCGACCAAATCGGGCTTGTCCCACAATGTCCCTTCCCATTCCGACGTCTGCTGCAGGAGATGGTGCCAGGTGATCGAGTCGTTATGCGGTGGATTGAAGCCGCCATCTTCGACCGTAAGGCGGACCGTTTCGTGCGGGTCTCTGATCAGACCGCGGTCCCAGGCCAGACCCGCGAGAATCGAGAGATAGCTCTTGGCGACGCTGAAGGTCATGTCGGCGCGCGCCGTATCGCCCCACTCGGCGACGACGAGCCCGTTGCGGAGGAGAAGACCGTTCGGCCCGCCGCGCGGCCGCACCGGCCCAAGCGTCTGGTTCCACGGCGGCTGCTCCTCGAAATCGCTGGCGACCATTCGGCCGAGATCTCGGCTCCACGGTGTTTCATTCTCATTCGCGTGCCGCGCCGCGGCGGCAACGGCGTCGGGCGCCAGTCCGGTTTCACCGGGCGTTGCGCGTTTCCAGAAAGCCGGATGCGGCGGCGGGAAATAGGTCATGCGCCTCGCTTCTCATTCGCCGGGCTTGACTTTCCGGACATCAGCACGACCTCGTAAACGAAACGCGGAAGCGCCGCGACTACTGGCAATTCGGCGGAAAATCCTGCTAGACTAGGCTTTCGCCACCGCTCCGAGGTCGTTGCAATGGGTTCCTTCAGCTTGATGCATTGGATCGTGGTCTTGGCCATTATCCTCATATTGTTTGGTGCCGGAAAGCTGCCCCGCGTCATGGGTGATTTCGCTAAGGGCATCAAGGCTTTCAAGGCCGGGATGAAGGACGAAGAGGAGGAAGCGGAGAGTGCGACGGCGCCCGCCCAGGTGCCCCCTCCCGCCACCGCGAAACCGTCGGCGGCAGCTGCTGCGGGTGTCGTCGACCATACGCGCGAGCCGGCGAAGACCGTGTAGGTCCAAGCATTTTGTTCGATGCGGCGGCGTGCGGCCGCATTCGGCCGGCACCAAACCACCGCATAGAGGTCCGCACGAGCCCAGGCCGCGGACGCGGGATCTTCGCTCGGGAATCAATCGCGCCGGGGACGCTGATCGAGGCCGCCCCGATCATCGTGCTGCCCGCTACTCACTGCCGGGCGCTCGATTCCACCATCATCTATGATTACTACTTCCATTGGGACGGCGACCCCGACGGGGTGGGCCGCGGTGCGATAGGCCTCGGCCTTGTGACCCTCTGCAACCACTCTACCCGCCCCCTCGCCCGCGTTGACCGCAACTATGCCCGGCAGACGCTGGACCTTATCGCCATCGCCGAGATCGGCCCCGGCCAGGAGGTGACGATCGATTACGGTTGCGCCTTATGGTTCAGCCCGCGGGAGTGAGGTCCGCCGTCAGCTCGAGTGATCGAATGCAGCGATAAAGCTCGGCAGAAAGCTCTCCATTCCTTTGGGGGGCGCCGCTCGCGGCGGCACGAGGCCGGCAATGTACCCCGCCGCAATAAAGGGAGAGACCAGTTCGGCGTCGCGCGACAACACGTGGATCGGTACGGTCCATTGCTGGCGCTCGCCGCCCACAGCGGCCGGTGGCTGATGATCGCCGAGAAGGATGACCAGCTCATTGCCCGTCAGATGCTTGGCGAGCCAGTCACCAAGGACGGCGAAATCGTATTTCAGACTTTTGATGTAACCGGGCGCTAGGACCGACCAGTCGGGTGGCCGGAAAATTTCATCCCATTCGGCTGCGGGCACCGTTGCGAATGCTCCGGCATCACGCCAATCGGCGACATAGGGCGGTACCGGGGAAAAGGGGATGTGGCTTGATACGAGCACAATTTGCGTGAATACCGGCGCTTCGGAGCCGAGTGCGTCGCGTATCGCCGTGGCGCGGTCGAGGGTGAATTGATCGGGGATCGCAAACCAGCCGAAAGAAGGGCCGTGATAGCCGAGTTCGGCGGCGTCGATTTCACGGTCGAAGCCCCAGGCTAGAGTTTCCGGAGCCGGCGTCTTGGTACCGGGCATGATGTCAACCGCGCGCCATCCGGCGTCCTTAAAGTAGGCGGGCAGCAGTTTGCGGCCCGAACGGAGCAGCTGCGAATAGAGCACCGGATCGTCGAGGCGAATCCCGCTGGCGAGCGTCGCATGCGCCAGCCAGGAACCGCCACCGAAGGTCGGAGAGACGAGCCGGTTCGAGGCAATGGTGTAGCCGGAGGCGAGCAGCGTCGTCTCGAACTGCGCGAGCGCCTCTCGCAAGGCTGAGCGGAACTCGGGCGTGTCGAAAACCGTCGTACCGTAGGATTCGATATAGACGAGGTAGACGTCACGCCGCTTGAGCCCCGTCAGACCGCTGCGCGGCGGCCCCGAGGAGGCAAGCGCCGTCGGCAATGGGCTGCCTGTCCCGGCTTGCATGCGCCAGGCGCGCGCGAAGGATGCGGCCTGCCGGACGACGTCGGTGCCCAACCCGGTCGCGAGCGGCCGCTGCTCGGCTGGCAAAAACGACGTGAGATCGAGCGCTACCCCAAATAATACCGCAGCGGCGATGGCAATCCGCCGGTCGGCCAGGCTGGCCAGCACTTTGCGCCATGCCCAATAGGCGGCTCCGACCAGAAGCACGATGCCGAGGAGAAACAAGGCCGCGGCGGTCGACGCACTCCACACGCCCGCCGACTCGCGCGCAAGACCAAAGAGCGAGGGGAGATGCTGGAGATCCCAATAAAGGTTGAGGTCGCGGCCGAGCAGGATCGGAGTTGTGACATCGGCGAGGTTGAGCAGGGCTGCGGCGATCACGAGGAGGGCCAGCAGCAGGGCGACGCCGCGGGCAGCGACAAGACGCGGACTGGCCAGGGCTCCCATCGCAACCACAAAAAGAAGGCCCGCGAGCTCGGCGGAGGGACGCCCCTCGATCGCCAGACTGTGCATCACCAGGCCGTGGGCTGGTAGAAAGAGAACAGCGAGCAATACTACGCCAAGGAGCGCCGTCAATACCTCTCGCTTCCGGGCCCGGGGTGATGCGGGCTGCACCGGGGCTGGTGTCATCGGGTACCTCGGGTTATTTCATCGCGAGCAGAATCTGCGGCAACTTGGGCGCGAAGGATATGGCGGGAATGCAGCGTTTCGATGGCACCGATACCTATGTAGCCACGCCAGACCTCCAGGTTGCGGTCAATGCTGCGATTGCGCTCGAACGCCCGCTCCTCGTCAAAGGCGAGCCTGGCACCGGCAAGACCATCCTCGCCCATGAGATCTCGCGTTGCCTTCAGAAGCCGTTGCTTACTTGGCATATCAAATCGACGAGCAAGGCACAGCAGGGGCTCTACGAATACGACGCGGTCTCCCGGCTGCGCGACGGTCAGCTCGGAGACGAGCGCGTATACGACATCGCCAACTATATCGTTCCGGGCAAGCTGTGGGAGGCGTTCGAGGCTGCCGAGGCTCCGGTGCTGCTGATAGACGAGATCGACAAGGCGGATATCGAATTCCCCAACGATCTGCTGCTCGAGCTCGATCGTATGGAATTCTACGTCTACGAGACGCGGCGCACCATTTCTGCCCGCCACCGCCCAATCGTCGTCATCACCTCCAACAACGAGAAAGAGCTGCCCGACGCCTTTCTGCGCCGCTGCTTTTTTCATTACATCCGCTTTCCCGACAGGGAAACGATGCAGCGGATCATCGACGTGCATTTTCCCGAACTGAAGCACGAATTGCTGCATGAAAGTTTGACGATTTTCTATGATATCCGCGAGGTTCCGGGATTGAAGAAAAAACCTTCGACCTCCGAGCTGCTCGACTGGATCAAGCTGCTGCTGGTCGAGGACATCTCACCCGACGTATTGCGTACGCGCGACCCAGCGAAGCTGATCCCGCCCTTGCACGGCGCTCTGCTGAAAAACGAGCAGGATGTCCATCTGTTCGAGCGGCTCGCCTTTCTGCACCGTCGCGAACGCGGCTGACCGCGGCTTTATCAGCGTCGGCAGCAGCGGTGTTCTTCTCGTTCTTCGCAGAGTTGCGCGAGGCCAAGGTGCCGGTTTCGCTGCGCGAATATCTGACTTTGATGGAAGCGATGCAGAGGCGCATCGCCGCCTTTGACATCGAGGAATTCTATTTTCTTGCGCGCGCCTCGCTGGTTAAGGACGAGCGGTATATCGATCGCTTTGATCGGGTATTCGGGCATTGCTTCAAGGGTATCGAGACCTTGGCCGACCCAAAAGCCGAGCTTCCCGAAGCCTGGCTGAAGAAACTCGCCGAGCGGTTTCTGACGGAAGAGGAGAAACAGCTCATCGAGGCGCTGGGTGGTTGGGAAAAACTGATGGAGTCCTTGCGCCAGCGCATGACGGAGCAAAAGGCCCGGCATCAGGGCGGCAGCAAATGGATCGGTACCGCCGGTACGTCGCCGTTCGGCGCTTACGGCTACAACCCCGAAGGCATCCGCATCGGACAGGAGGAGGGCAGGAACAGGAGCGCGGTCAAGGTCTGGGACAGGCGCGAGTTCCGTAATCTCGACGACACCGTCGAGCTCGGCACCCGCAATATCAAGCTGGCCCTGCGCCGGCTGCGGCAATTTGCCCGTGAGGGAGCGGCGGAAGAACTCGATCTCGACGGCACGATCAAATCGACCGCCCACAATGCCGGCTGGCTCGATCTGAAACTCGTGCCGGAGCGGCACAACACCGTCAAATTGCTGCTGTTCGTCGATGTCGGCGGATCGATGGAAGACCACGTGCGGGTCTGTGAAGAGCTGTTCTCGGCGGCGCGGTCCGAGTTCAAGCATCTGGTCCACTTCTACTTTCACAACTGCATCTATGAGTCGGTTTGGCGCGATTCGCGGCGGCGCCAAACCGAGCAAACGCCGGTGATGGAGCTGATCCGCACCTACGATGCGAGCTGGCGGGCCGTGCTGGTTGGCGACGCCAGCATGAGCCCCTACGAGATCGAAAAGGAGGGCGGCAGTGTCGAGCGATGGAACGACGAGCCCGGTGAAACCTGGCTGCGCCGCCTGCTCGACACCTATCCGAAGGCGGTCTGGCTCAACCCGGTCCCGCAGAAATACTGGACCGGCACCGCCAGCATCGGGATGATCCGCCAGATCATCGAAGACCGCATGTTCCCGCTGACTCTCGACGGTCTAGACCGCGCAATGCGCCGCCTCACCCGCTGAGAACGAGCGCTAGGCGGCCTGCTTTTCCTCCTTTGGCCGCACATAGGCGATAGCCGCGTGGACTGCGCAATAGGGCTTGCCGGGCACCGGATGACCGCCGCAGAAATGAAATTGGGGATCGTCCGGATGGCCATGAGGCCACAGGCAGCCCGGCCCGTTGAACTCGAAAAAATTCCGCTGCGGCACAAATTTCGGGCCGGTCTCGCGCCGGCTCATCCCGTTGCGGTGCAGCCGCCCGATTATCGTATTTTTTGTCAATCCCATGCGGCGGCCGATCTCCGATGTCGGCAAACCCTCTTCAAACAGGCGATTCAATATCTCGACGCGCTCGGGCGTCCAGGTCATTTCCATCGATTTCCCCCGTATGCTGTGGACCCCCCAGTCCACCCCCACAATATGCTGTACCACGCTTGTGGGCTCGTGGCAAGCGGTATCTATATCTTGGTCAAGAGCTATCTCGATCGCGGCGATAGGTCACCACTTTCGAGAAATATGCCAGGGTCGACTCGATCTGCGTGAACCGCGGGCTCCATAGCCGATTGAGATTTTCACGCAGATAGCTCTTGTAGTACGGCTCGTGAAAAGCGATGGGGAAGAGTTCCAGCGTCGCATCGTAATCCGGGTCGTCGCCGGACTGCAGCGAGTCCACGAAGATCAATGTGCCACCCGGCCGCAGTACTCGGGCGATCTCGGCCACGACCGCCCTGCGGATGCGCGGCGGCAGCTCGTGAAACAAATAGATGCAGGTGACGACATCGAATTCCCCATCTGCGAAGGGCATCGCCTCGGCCATCCCCTCGACAAACCGGGTGCGTGACCAGACTGCGAGTTCGCGCCGGGCAACGGACAGGTAATTCTGCGACAGGTCGAGGCCGGTCACATGGAGGCGTGGGTAATTCGCTTTGACTTCGCGAAGAAAACGGCCGGTTCCGCACGCGACGTCGAGTAATCGCGCGGCCCTGCACGGAGTGAGGTTTCCGGCAATAGCGCGCTTCAGAGGAACCAGGGCTTGGCGCCGCATCGCTGCCGCTCCGCCGCCAAACAGCACCTCAACCTGATGGTCGTAACGCTCGGCGGAGCCGTCGCTGAGATACCCGTCCGTCTGGAAGTGAAACTTCTGCAGGTAATAAGGTGGATATCGACCCGTCACGCCACTCAGCACGCGCTCGCTGCGCCCGCCATGCCGCCTTCTTTCGACCGCGCTCAGATCGGCAAAAAAATCTAAGGCGCGACGGATCTCCTCGATCGGCTTGCCGATCTCTTCGGCTGGAGGCGCATAGAAGCCCGCCTCGATGTTGCGCCAGTCCTGCTCCAACAGCAGACGCAGGTCCGCGAGCAGGCGCTGCCGGCTGGGCGTCGGGCGTCCGCGCAACTCGTCCGGCATCGAAACCGGTCGGCCCATCCGTGCGGCAAGCAGCTTTTGACCAAAGAACCAGCTGATGCGGACTGTCTGCGTCGTACTGAAAGCAAGCCTGTCCAGAGGGGACACCATCACGAACGAGGAATTAAAGCTGAGCCGCTGGTTTGCAAGGGTTCGAAGCGAGTGATGTTGCCCAGGATCGGCGTGCTGCTATTATCGAGGGCTTGACGGACCGATAAACCGATCGAGATGACGCCTTGGTGATCATCGCAGATCGCTGGCGGAAATTATGAAAATGGCCATCAACTGACAACGGCCGAAGAAAGGCCCGATGTCGGACGATAATCCTATTCGCGGCCCATCGGTGCGCGGCATTCCCGAAGGCGATAACCGTGAGCGCATGATCTGCGCCGAATGCGGCTACATCCTTTACGATAACCCAAAGATTGTGGTGGGCTCGGTTGCGCGGTGGGACGACCGCATCCTGTTGGTGCGGCGTTCAATCGAGCCACGCTACGGATATTGGACGCTGCCGGCCGGGTATCTCGAGCTCAACGAGGCGGCGAGCGCTGGGGCCGAACGCGAAGCCTGGGAAGAAGCCCGCGCGCGGATCGAGATTGAGGGCCTGCTTGCAATCTACGACATCCCCCGGATCAGCCAGGTGCAGCTGATTTACCGCGCCCGGCTTCTCGACGACGCCATCCAGGCGGGGTCGGAAAGTCTGGAGGTGCGACTCTTCCGATGGGAAGAAATTCCGTGGAACAAGCTCGCATTCCCCTCGATAGGTTGGGCGCTTCAACATGATCGCGAAGCTCGCGCCACCCGCGACTTCACCGCGCGGATCAATCCACCAGGGTTTTAAAGCTCCATCTGCAAAAATTGAGGCCGATAAACTAGCCAGGATTCTATCACACGCGCTTATGCCCGGTTCTTCCGTGTGCTTCGTTCACGAGAAAATGTGCGGCTTACAATAAACATGACTTGTTACGCGCCGATACACAGTAGGAAATACTGGCTGATCCTGCCCATTTCGTTCCGGCATTGCCGTTTGCGGGTGAGCCGGGGAGAGATCGAAAGGGATGTCTGGTGAGTACTGTCGAAGCTAAGAAGACAACCCTGGTCAGGAAGGCTGCGGTGCTCGCAGGCCAGTTGGACGACCCGGCGGATCAGGCGATTGCCAACCGGTTCATTGTGCGATTTTACGAGCATGTGCCGCCAGCCGATGTTGCCGAACGTACGCCCCGCAACCTTTACGGCGCTGCCCTGTCGCTATGGCGCTTCGGCGAGCGGCGACGCCTCGGTCAGGCCAAAATACGCATACACAACCCGGATGCGGCAACGGATGGCTGGTCTTCGCCGCACACGATCGTCGAGATCGTCAACGACGACATGCCGTTTCTCGTCGACTCCGTGACCGGAGCAATCAATGCGATCAACTGCATCGTCCATCTGATCATCCATCCAATCCTGACCGTGACCCGCGGCTCGGATGGACGGCTCCTCGACATCCTCGAGCCGGACGCTTCCGGAACCCGCGAGTCGTGGATACAACTCGAGATCACGTCCGAGGCGGACCCGGCTGAGCTAACCGGCCTGACGCAAACATTGTCGAGCGTGCTCGCCGACGTGCGGGCGGCGGTGACCGATTGGGAGGCGATGCGCCAGATCCTGCGTCGAACCGTAGCTGAATTATCCACACGACCGCCTCCGGTTCCCGCTGCCGAACTCGCAGAAGCCCAGGATTTCCTGCGATGGCTCGACGATGACAATTTTACCTTTCTCGGCTACCGCGAATACCTCTTCGATGGGGTCGTGAAGCCCGAGCACGCACCGCTCGGCATCCTGCGCGATGAAGCTCATGCCGTATTCGGGGGTCTCCGCAACCTGTCATCACTGCCCCCGGACGTGCAAGATTTTGTGCGCCGCCGCGAACTGCTGGTCATCACCAAGTCTAATCGGCGCTCAACGGTTCACCGGACTGCGCACATGGATGCAATCGGCGTGCGGCGGTTCGGCACATACGGCGAAGTCACCGGCGTTCGCGTTTTTCTCGGCCTCTTCACTTCGCTTGCGTATAGCCGCAGCCCGCGGTCGATCCCGCTGTTGCGGCTCAAAGTCCGCAGGATCGTCGAGCGATCCGGCTTCCCGCCGACGAGCCACGACGGCAAAGCCTTGCTGCATCTGCTCGACACTTTTCCGCGCGACGAACTGTTCCAGGCTGCTGAAGACCAGCTATTCGACACCGTAACCGGCATCCTCAATCTGCAAGAGCGCCAGCGGATTGCGGTATTTATTCGCCATGATCCGCTCGAGCGGTTTGTCTCCTGCTTTATCTATGTGCCGCGCGAGCGCTACGACAGCCAGCTGCGCGGGCGTTTTGGGACAATCCTTGAAGATGCTTTCGCCGGGCAGCTTTCGGGGTTCGATACTCACCTTGATGAATCGGCGCTTGCGCGCATCCACTACATTATCCGCACGACCCGCGGCGCGGTCCCGCGGGTCGAGAGGAAAGCACTCGAACAGCAGCTCGCCGAAGCGGGCCGAAGCTGGACAGACCGGCTAAATCAGGCGGCCGCCGCCACGATCGGCGAGGAGGCGGCGCGTGACCAGTTGCGGCGCATCCAATCCTTCCCGATCGGCTATCAGGCGCGGACGGATGCCGCTCAGGCTGTAGCGGATCTGCGCCGGATCGATGCTGTGCGCGCGGGCTCGCCGCTTGAAGTCGCGCTCCATTTCGCTCCCGATGCTCGTCTGCCTGGACTGCGGCTCTATCGGGCTCAAGAGCCAGTCGCGCTCTCCGACGTGCTGCCGATGCTCGAGAATCTCGGTCTGCGCGTCGTCGCCGAAGAACCGTTCCGGATCGACTGCATCGAGGGAGCACCGGTGTGGATCCATGAGTTTGAGCTCTCGGGGGTCGCGTTGCTGGCATCCGCCTCCCCGGTAATCCGGGAGCGCTTCGAAGAAGCGCTCGTCGCCGTGTGGACTGGACGGGTCGAAAATGACGGGTTGAACCGCCTCGTCTTAGCAGCCGGTCTGTCGGCGCGGCAGGTGACGGTGCTGCGGCTCTACGCGAAATTCCTGCGCCAGGCGGGGACCAGCTTCAGCCAAGCCTATATGGAAGAGGCGTTGAGTAGCCATCCCGGGATTGCCCGACGCCTCGTTCAGCTGTTCGAGACCCGCTTCGACCCGGACCGAACCGGCTACCCACTCGCGGCGGTTGCCGAGATACAGGCGATCGACCATGCGCTCGATGCGGTCGATAGTCTCGACGAGGACCGTATTTTGCGCACTTTCCTGACTCTCGTTCTGAAGACGGTGCGCACGAACTATTACCAGAGATCGCCCTCGGGCGAGGCAAAGTCGTATTTGTCGGTAAAGCTCGCCAGTAGCGAGATCGATCTACTGCCGTTGCCGCGGCCGCTTTTTGAGATCTATGTCTACAGCCCCCGCGTCGAGGCCGTGCACATGCGCGCCGGCAAAGTCGCCCGTGGCGGCATACGCTGGTCGGACCGAAAAGAGGATTTCCGAACCGAAATTCTCGGCCTGATGAAGGCGCAGACAGTGAAGAACGCGGTGATCGTCCCGGTGGGATCGAAAGGGGGTTTTATCATCAAGCAGCCTCCTTTATCGCGCGATATGCTGCTGTCGGAGTCGGTCGAATGCTACAAGCTCTTAATCCGTGGCTTGCTTGATCTGACCGACAACATTGTGGCAGAGGAGGCCGGGAACCGCCGTATCGTTCCCCCGCCAAATGTTGTCCGGCACGACACGGATGACCCCTACCTGGTTGTCGCGGCCGACAAGGGCACCGCCACATTTTCCGATTTTGCCAACGCCATCTCCGAGGAATACGGCTTTTGGCTCGGCGATGCTTTCGCATCGGGCGGGTCAGCCGGTTACGACCACAAGGAGATGGGCATCACCGCTCGAGGCGCATGGGAGCTCGTGAAGCGACATTTTCGCGAACTTGGCCGCAACATCGAGAGCAGTGAGATTACCGTCATCGGGGTCGGCGACATGTCGGGCGATGTCTTTGGTAACGGCATGCTGATGTCACGTCACCTTAGGCTACTCGGCGCCTTTGATCACCGCCATGTCTTTGTCGACCCCGACCCCGATCCGGAGAGAAGCTTTGCCGAGCGGCTGCGTCTGTTCCGGCAGCCGCGATCGAGCTGGGCCGATTATGACCACGCGTTGATTTCAGCGGGGGGCGGCGTTTTCGAGCGCGGCGCCAAATCCATCCCGATCAGCCCCGAGATGAAGAGCATCTTCCAAATCGAAGCCGAACACCTCACACCGACGGAGCTGATCCGAAGGATGCTGACCGCGCCCGTCGATCTTTTGTGGTTCGGCGGGATCGGCACCTACGTCAAGGCCCCGGGCGAAACCCACCCCGAGGTCAGCGATCGCGCCAACGATGCGCTCCGGGTAAATGGCGACGAGGTCCGGGCCAAGGTCGTCGGCGAGGGCGCGAATTTGGCAGTCACCCAGCGCGGTCGTGTCGCGTTCGCACTGGCGGGCGGACGGATCGACACCGATGCCATTGATAACTC
>JAFASL010000267.1 GCA_019244535.1 Alphaproteobacteria bacterium | reverse complement strand
CGGGAGCATCCTGCACCAGGGCCTCGATTGCCGCCACTGCACCGGAGTCCGCCGATTGCCGCAAAACCGAAAAGAGACTCTTGGCTTCGCTCATTGTGAACCCTGTGCCGCATTGCTGCGCGAAGAGACCCTGGCAAGCCATTCCGTCGCCAGCCGGCAATATTTGGTTACGAATTGCGCGCGCGCCAGCTACCTTGCTGCCACGCTGTTGCCACCATACTGTCAGCATTGTTGGGTAACAATCGCTCATGAGACCCGCTGACCGGCTTTTTCAAATTATTCAGATCCTGCGGCGCACCCCAAAGCCGATAACCGCCGAAGCGCTTGCCGACGAACTCGGGACTTCCAAGCGAACGGTCTATCGCGACATCGCCGACCTCATTGGTCAGCGTGTACCGATCCGGGGCGAGGCGGGCGTCGGCTATGTGTTGCAACCGGGGCTGGACCTGCCGCCGCTCATGCTGACAGAAGAGGAGATCGAAGCGGCGGTCTTAGGGGCCCAATGGGTGGCGCGCCACAGCGATGCGGAGCTGGCGCGGGCGGCGCAGGATCTGATCGCCAAGATTGGCGCCGTCGTGCCGGAGCGCCTTCGGCCTTTTGTATTCGAGCCGGTAACCGATATGCCGCCAGCGCGAAGCCTCGCCACCGACGGGCTCGATATGGCCCGGGTGCGCGAGCAGATCCACTCGGGCCGGAAAATCAGGCTCTATTATCGCGACGAACAGGGCCGCGAGAGCGAGCGCATCGTCTGGCCGGTGACGGTGGGTTACATGGAGACGGTTCGTCACCTGATCGCCTGGTGCGAATTGCGCCAGGACTTCCGAAGCTTTCGCACGGACCGAGTAATTGCGGCGGGGTTCCTCGACGAACGCTACCCCGAGCGGCCGAGCGCGCTGCGCGCGAAATGGCGGCGGACGCTCGACCCAGCCCAAGCAATGCCGGTTTGAGTGGTCAGGGTGCGCCGATGACATTGGCCCGCTTGCTCGGCGTCGAACGCGCCGCGATATTTCATGTCGACGATGTCGGGATGTGCCACGGCGCAAACCGCGGGTTTTTAGATCTGGCCCAGAGGGGTTTTGTCACATGCGGTTCCGTCATGGTGCCGTGCCCATGGTTCCGCGAGATCGCCGAGGCCGCGGCGGCCGACCCAATGCTCGACCTCGGCGTGCACCTGACCTTGACCAGCGAGTGGGAGCATTATCGCTGGGCGCCGATTTCGACGGTCAGCCGGGCGTCTGGGCTGATTGATGACGACGGCTTTTTCTGGCGCGACGTCGCGAGCCTGCGCCGGCATCTAGTCCCGGAAGCTGCCGAAGTCGAATTGCGCACGCAGATCGAGCGGGCGCAGGCGAGTGGAATACAGCCGACGCACATCGATGCCCATATGGCCGCTGCTATGCTGCCCGAGCTGCTCGATTGCCATGTGCGGCTAGGGTACGATTATGGGCTCTTTCCAGTCCTGCCGCGCAGGATCCGCTTCGCGCCGGAACCGCAAGGCTACGATGCAACCGTCGCCGCGCTCGACCGGGCAGGGTTGCCGGTCGTCGACTTTATTCGCGGCACATTGCCGGTTGCCGCGGAAGTAGTCGAGCCAGGGTACCGCAAGCTTGTCGAAGAGCTTGCCCCCGGTGTCACGCTTTTCGCACTGCACTGCACCGCGCCAGGCGATGTCGAGGCGATCACACCGCAGCACGCGTCCTGGCGGACCAACGAGTACGCGCTTTTTGCATCGGGTATTGTCGCCGAATGGTGCGCGCAGCTCGGTATCGTGCCGGTCGGCTACCGCAAGATCCAGAGCCTGTGGAATAAGCTGCGCAGCTAAGCCCCGGAAGGATCGAAAGATTTTGCTTGCGCCGTCATTGAAAGCCCGGTATTGATGCGACTTAGTCGCATTCGCTCCCCCGCAACTCTCCGGAAAAGCCTGCATGCCTCGCCCCGCTGTCCTCTCGCTCGCCCTCGTTCTGGCGCTGACAACCGGCGCAGCGGCGCAGGATCCGGCCTACACCTTGGTGATCAAAGATCACCAATTCCAGCCGGCAGAAATCGAAATGCCGGCTGGTCAAAAAATCGCTCTGACGGTCAGAAACAACGATTCGACACCTGAAGAATTCGAAAGCACTGAGCTCAGGCGCGAGAAGGTAGTCGCCGGCGGTGAAGAGATTACCGTGTATATCGGCCCGCTTAAACCCGGGAAATACGAGTTTTTCGGCGACTTCAACCCAAACACCGCCCGCGGTCACATTATCGCAAAATAAGCGAGACGTTCGCATGCTCGGAGCAGCCATCATCGTATTTCGCGAGGTGCTGGAGGCGGCGCTGATCGTCGGTGTCGTGCTCGCGGCCAGCACCGGCGCGCCGCGCCGCGGGTTTTGGGTCACAGCCGGATTGGCGGGAGGCGTCGTAGGCGCGGGCTTGGTGGCTCTGTTCGCTGCCGAGATCGCGGCGACCGCCGCCGGCATCGGACAGGAATTGTTGAACGCGGTGATCCTGCTTCTCGCGGTAGGGATGCTCGGGTGGCACAACATCTGGATGTCGCGCCACGGCCGCGAGCTGGCGGCCACTGCCCAACAGGTCGGTGATGCGGTGATCGCTGGCGCTCGCCCACTTTATGTGCTGGCGGTGGTGGTGGGGCTGGCCGTGCTGCGCGAGGGCTCCGAGACAGTGCTGTTCCTTTACGGCATCGCAGCGGGCGGCGGTCTTGGCGCGGGCTCGCTGATCGCCGGGGGCGCGCTCGGCCTCGCCGGCGGCGTCGCAGTCGGGGCTGCGCTCTATCTTGGGCTGTTGCGTATTCCGACCCGGCGGCTGTTCACCGTGACGAGTTGGATGGTGCTGCTGCTCGCCGCCGGGATGGCGGCGCAAGCAGCCGGATATCTGGTCCAGGCCGACTTGCTGCCGCCGCTCGGCGAGGCCGTCTGGGACACCTCGGCGGTGCTGACCGAGGACAGCATTCTCGGCAAGGCGCTGCACACTCTGGTCGGCTATGTCTCGCGCCCCGACGGCATACAGCTGTTGTTCTACCTTGCCACCTTATCGGCCATTTGGCTCTTGACGCGAGCCGTCGGCGGGCCCGTGAAGCCACCAGGTGTGGCTTCGCTGAGCCGCGGGGCCGCGACTCCGCTCCTGGTGATCCTTTCGCTTGGCGCGCTTGGCACGGGCTCTGCCGCCCACGCCCAGCTAAAGGTGCGCTACCCGACCGTCGACTACCGGGAAGTCGAGGTCGAGCCGTTCAGCGACATCACCTTCGACAAGCCGAAGAGCGGACTGAGCAACAACCAACGGTACACGATCGAATATGGTGTTGGTCCGCTGCCCAACTGGTTTGTCGAGCTCGGACACGAAATAGCGGCGCCCAACGGCGAGAACATCACCTACGACGCAACCGAGATGGAGAGTTACCTCCAGCTGACGCCGACCGGCAAATACTTTGGCGACCTCGCGATGTTCGCCGAATACGAGCAGCCATTGCGCCGAGGCGACCCGAAATCCTTCACCTTCGGACCGCTGGCGCAAACCGAGTTCGGCGAGGTTGCCGGGATCGGCGCCTTGCACACCTTGAACCTGCTGTTCACGAGAACAGTGGGCAACAACCGTACCGATGCGACCCAGCTTTTCACTGCCTGGCAATCGCGACTGTTCATCAATCCGCAGATCCAGCCCGGGTTCGAGTATTACGGGCAGGTCAATGAAATCATCAACCCCGGCAAGCTCGCCGACCAGCAGCACCGCATTGGACCTGTCGTGGTCGGCGTCGGCACTTTTGCTCCCTACGGCAACCTCAAATACGAGGTCGGCTATTTGTTCGGGCTGACCCAGGCGACCGCGCGCGGAACGGCGCGCTGGCGCCTCGAATACGAGATCCCGTTCTGATTTTTATTCGGCCGCGCGCGCCTTCTCGACCGGCAGCGGCTCCGTGCCGGTCCACGGGTGCTCGGCGATGTCGAACAGCACCCCTTCGGGACCGTAGAGCTTGACTTCGAACCCGCCG
>JAFASL010000192.1 GCA_019244535.1 Alphaproteobacteria bacterium | reverse complement strand
CGGGGGGTGGCGCGGAGCCATTGCCCGCATTGATCCGAAGGGTGACTGGACCCGGCACCTGGCCAGATTACCGGTCCCTGCTGTCGCCGCCGATGTCGGATGGCGCCTCGCGATGGTGGTGCGCAGCGATCCGGATGGTGCGCTGATCGGCTTTGGCAATGGGGCTACCGGCCGCATCCCGTTTTCGGCAATGCGCTGGGCGCGGCCGCGGCATGCCGATGGCAATTTCGGGCCCTACCCGCGCGGCGCGGCCGATGTCGTCAAACCAGGCGATGTCGTGATGGTCGAGCCGAGTGGCGCGTCATCGCACAGTGCCGAGGCAACCGCGGGCAATGCTTCGACAGCTACTTTCACTCTCTGCCAAGTTCCGGAAATTTCCGGCGCGCTCGTTGTCATGGATCCGCATACCGGAAGGGTGCTTGCACTCAGCGGCGGGTTCAGCTTCGAGATCAGCCAATTCGATCGTGCCACCCAGGCCAAGCGGCAACCCGGCTCCTCGATCAAGCCGTTCGTCTATTTGACCGCGGTCGATCACGGCTTCACTCCCTCGACATTGGTGGTCGATGGGCCGATATCGCTCCCCCAGGGGCCAGGGCTGCCAATGTGGTCGCCGACAAATTACACCAAACGCGGCCAGGAGGTGAGGTACCGGGGGCCAACACCGCTGCGCGTCGGGCTCGAGCTGTCGCTGAATGCGATGACCGCACGCGTGGCGTCAATCGTCGGGATGGAGCCGATCGCGCAAACCATAGAGCGGTTCGGCATCATGGATCACACACCACGCGAATACTCGATGGCGCTCGGCACGGGAGAGACGACCCCGCTGCGCCTTACGACCGCTTATGCGATGCTCGCCAACGGCGGAAAACGGCTCAACGCGACGTTGATCGACCGTGTCCAGGACCGTAACGGCGCGACGATATTCCGAGCCGATCAGAGGCCTTGCCCCGCATGCACCGATTTTTTCTGGGACGCCAAACCCGTCCCGGCGCTGCCCGATATGCGCGAACCGGTTGCCGATCCCGGGTCCGCCTTTCAGATCGTGACGATGATGCAGGGTGTCGTGCAGCGGGGGACCGGCGTGGCGGTCAAGGCGGTCGGCAAGCCGATCGCCGGCAAGACCGGCACCAGCAACGACTTTCGCGATGCGTGGTTTATCGGTTTCACCCCTGATCTGGTCGCGGGTGTCTATATCGGTTACGACGACCCGGACAGCCTCGGCGAGGACGAGACCGGCGGCCACATCGCTGCTCCGGTGTTCCGCGACTTCATGATGGCGGCGCTTAAGGATGCTCCGGCAACAGCGTTCCATACGCCGCCGGGGATGCGCCTCTATCGCGTAAATCCGGCCACTGGTCTGGCTGCCTCCGGCGGGCAAGCAATCTACGAGGGCTACAAGCCGGGGACCGAGCCCGGCACAAACCGCCACCTGGGACTTCAGGGTCCGCCGGATGAGACCCCGATCCGGTCGAGCGCGGTAGAGCGCCCGCTGACGCGAGAACGGACTGGGGCGGGGGTCGCCCCTGCGAGTGGAACTGGCGGTCTCTACTAACACTGGCGTTTAACGGTACTGGATTGGCGCGGGATTCCGTTCTGCCGCGGATGCCATCCAGCGTCTCCGCAAAGGTTTAATATCAATGCAGCAAAGGGATGCTATCTTGTCCTTTGGACCTCCGTCATGGTGCAGTGTCAGCCCCGGCTGATTGGAGCGCGGGCTGACTTGATACCAGGAGCCACTGTCATGACGCTCAAAACGATAGTGGGTTTCGCTTTCGCTACTTGCTTGACGGCAATCGCGATGGGGCCAGCCCAGGCCCAAATGGCAGGCACTTATGGCACCACCGCGGGCGACAACCGCCCGCAGAGCTATTCCCCGCAAGCCAGCCAAGGCGATATGCCACAATCGCCTTCGGCGCGGCAAAATGTGATCCAGAGCGAACGCTACGATCGCAGCCTTGAGACGAACCGAAAGTTCCGCCAAGCGCGTGAGCGCAAGGAATGTGGTCCGATTACCGATCCGGAGCTCCGTCAAAGCTGCCTTGCAAGCTTCAGGCAAGACGAGCCGTATATGGGTTCCTCGACCCCGCACCGACGCCAGCACAGCGGCGCCGGACGATAAAAGCGCCCGAGGCATCTACCGCATGATCAAATCCACGGTGTGGGACTGCAATCGCGGTAGATGACATGGAGCCCGGGCAGCAGCACGGGCGGAATGACGTCCCAGCGGCGCGATAGCCCGGCGGGTCGTTCCGGAAATGACACGCGATTTTTCGGCGCGAAGTCGGGCGTCCAGCGCGATGGTATCCGGGGACGAGGAGGTTATTCAGATGATCTGTGACTCGGCTCCGTCTTACCCAAATATTGGAAGAGCGTCTGCTGCCACCAATTGCTCTCGGTCTCCTCTAGAAGAGGCAAGTTGATCACGTCTCGCAGGGGGCTGCCTTTGGGCAACGCAATCGCGTAATTCTGATTGTCGAACGTGTTGTCGAGCACCCGCAGCGTGCTCGAAAAGTCCCGTAGTACCAGCCAGGTTAGCAGCGGCTTGTCATAGACGAAGGCATCGATCGTGCCGGCTTGCAGCGCCTTCAAGCCCTCCTGCGGTCCGCTGAAACCGCGATAGGCAATTTTTTGGTGATCGAGGTAGTCGGCCGGCGCCGACCCCGCCGGGGCGCCGACGCGAGCCGACCGGAGATCATTCACTTCGTGCACCATCCCTTGCAGTTCCCGCTTGGTCAATGTCGACGTAATGCCCGCCGTAAAGACCGCGATTACGATAATGGAGGCGACCATCCAGGCAACGGCCACGATGCGGCCCGGCAGTGTCGCCGGCGCATTCTGGGCCGCGCCTGCTTGCGTCATCGCGATGGCGGACCACCACAGGCCGGTCCCAAGGCCCTTTGCGCCGCCTCTGAAGTGCTCGGTTTTTCCTCGTTCCAAAAGCCAGATAATAAACCCCACCGCTATAGCGATGCCGACCAGCGCCAGCACGGCCTGAAAGAAGCCAAACGACAAAAGGGCACGGGATATGGATATCCAGCGGCTTTCGCTCACGGGCACCGCAATGCCCAGACCGGTGGAATAGAACGGTTGCGTAAAGTCCACGATCCGATCGCGATCCGCGGTTACTGTCAGCGCCGCGACCGCGGCGTCGGATGAACCCTCTGCCGTCCCCGCAAGCAGCGCCTGGACTGTCGCCTGCTCTGAGAACCGGTAGCGCAGGTGCAAGCGTTCCGCGATCCGGCGCCAAAGATCGATGCTGATGCCGTGCAAGGTTCCGTCCGCGCGTTTGATCACAAACGGCGGTGCTTCCTTCGTGGCGACAATCAGCTCCTTCTCGGAAATCGGCGGAGTGGCAGGTTGGGCCTGGCTGGTGCCTTGCAACAACACGATCGCTAACAAGGCAGTGAAAGCCTGCAGTTGGTTCAGTCCCATAGCGTCACCTTGAACGCGGTGATCCGGTAAGGTTCTGAGCGCGCTGAAGGATGTGCTTGCTTGCCTGCATTCCTACTGTAGGGATCACGCCATCAGCCCGAGCGCGCCCGAAATCTCAGTCAGTGGTGCCCTTTCCAGTTGTGTCCGGGAAGTTCTGCAAAAAGGTCTGGCAGCGAGTGCCGTTTCTTTGTCCGACCGAAGGGGCCGTTTCTTCGTCCCGACCTGAGGTTAGGGTGACGCCGCGCGCAGCCGCGGTCAAGACTGGCCGCAGGCCACCGCCAGCGGATCAGATAGGGAAACGGTTCGACCAGCCGCCCCTCGGCAAAAGCGCGCAGTCCCTCATCGAGCGATTTGTTGCTGCCGCGGATCGACGAGGCGGAAAAGCTGGGCTGCACACCTGCACACCGTGCGAGGGGGCGCTTCTTGCTACTTGCGTGCTGCTTGACATTCTGAAACGGACCTGGACCAGGTTAAACGACAGTGCCCCCGCTCAGAAAATATAGCAACAAAAGCCATTGCAGTACGCAGCCAGATAGGACAAGACGGTCAAAATAGATTTACAAAGCCGCTGCACTGCCGCTGTGCTAACCTGGCCAAATTCTCGCTTGAGCTCAAGGTTGCCGGCTGCGGCCGAACTTTCCTCGACAAGACTCATGCGCTCGAACGGCCCAAGGCATGCCGGCCCGAAGTCGAACCTCGGTTAAGCTTTCGAATCAACATCGGGAGGTCCAGGCTTCGTGCCCTTGGTGTCGATCACCAGGCTGCGGGTTCGGACGTGGCGATACGTACCGCAGTTCCTGGTCCAGTCCTTGCGCGCGGCGCGCCAAGCCGGGCGCACGCCCGGCAACCTCGCCGTCTCGATCCTCCGCGGCGCCGACCGCGTGTTCTGGATGCGGACGTTGTGGCGCGACGAGGCGGCGATGCGCTCGTTCATGCGATCGGGCGTGCATCGCCGCGTCATGGCGCGCCTACCAAAATGGTGCGACGAGGCCGCGCTCGTGCATTGGGTTCAACAGCAGAGCGAGCCGCCGTCGTGGCCGGAAGCCCATCGACGCCTGCAGCGAGAAGGGCGTCGCTCGAGGGTCATTCACCCGTCGGAGGCGGAGCACCGTTTGAGATCCGCGAACCGCGGACGAGCGGCTATCGCGTGATCGCGGGCACCGGCGGCTCGTCGCCGCTGCGTTCCTGGCGTCCCCTACCGGATTCGAACCGGTGTTGCCGCCGTGAGAGGGCGGTGTCCTAGGCCTCTAGACGAAGGGGACGGGCCGGTGCTTTGTTTTACCAGCCAGTCATTGGGTGATCAAGCGCAACGCGGGGAGGTGGCCCAGTCGCGCGCGCGCACGCCGCCGGGACTGGCACCCGTTCGATTTCGCCGATGCCCCGCTGAAGCGACAGAATCCTGCACGAGAACTTCGCGTTGGCCCGACCTTCTGATTGCCGGCCTCGCGCCAGGCGTCCCGCCGGCCGGCATAGAGGGCCCAATTGCTGGCCGGAGCGAGTGCTGGACCGGTTCAATGCCGTCGACGGAGACTTGGAACCTTGCGCCGCGGCCATAGGGTCGATCGAGGGGCGCGGTCTGCCATTTGCCGTCTCGTTGGCGCGCCATAATCTGCAGTCAATTGACGAACCGGTAGAGTTTGGCGGCGTTGTCGCAGACGATCTTCTTGCGGGTGGCGGCGGGCAGGTGCCCCAATTCGCGCTGGATATATTCTTGCGAATCCGGCCACACGCCGTCGGGGTGTGGGAAGTCCGAGCCCCACATGATGTTGTCCTCGCCGAGCTCGTCCAACAGCTTCACGCCGATCGGGTCGCTCTGATAGGTCGCATAGCACTGGCGCCGCCAGTATTCGCTGGGCGGCATCTTGAGGTCGAGCTCCCTGAACTGGTCTTCCCACTCGGCGTCCATGCGCTGCAGGATGTAGGGGATCCAGCCGGTGCCGGCTTCACCGATGACGAGCTTGATGCCGGGATGGTGCTCGAGCACCCCCGAGAAGATCACCGACAGCAATACTTCCGACATGTACATCTGGAAGCTGGTGATGCCGGCGGCGCGGGCGGCGAGCGCCACCTTTGGCGCGAGCTTGGTGAAATCGCGCCGCACGCCGCTGCCGATCGTATGGAAATGCACCGGCAATCCGGAGGCCGCGACCGCGTCCCACATCGGGTTCCACCAGGGGTCCCATAGCGGCGTCATGTCGCCGCGGCGCGAGATTTCGAGCCCGCGCACGCCGCCGCGCCGCGCCACCCGCTCGATCTCGCCGACCGCGGCGTCGATGTCGTGGTTCGGGATGCAGGCGAGGCCCGCGAAGCGATCGGGATGCGTATTGCAGAAATCCGCAAGCCACTCGTTGTAAATGCGCAGCATCTCGCCGGCGGCTTCATCATCGTTGATGCGGCTGGTCGCGCCGAGGATGCCATAGAGCACCTCGGCCTGGATCCCGTCGCGGTCCTGGTCCTTCAAGCGCAATTCGGGATCGGTCATGCGGCGGATGCCTTTCTTGCCGTCGTCATAGATCCCTTCCGACGCCATCCGGTCGGAGCGGTGGATCTTTCCGGGCTCATAGAGGCGACCGGCCGAACCCATACCGTTCATCAATCCGAACGAAGCGCCCGATTTTGTTACCCATTCCTTGCCGCGCGGTCCGTCGGTCACGTAGGGCATGCGGTCCTTCAGCGCCGCCGAGGCACTCTCGGTGAACAGGTTGGGCGGCAGCCAGATCAGATCGATATGGCAGTCAGCCGAGATCACGTCGTATTTCATTGGCATGTCCTCCGGTCGAGCCTGGCGTTAGCATGACTCGCACGGCCGCGGGGCGCGACCAAAAACTGCAACGCGGGGTGAGAAAGTGCCAATGGCGCAAGGACCGGCAAACCGCCCTCTTTCTGACGTGACCGTGATCGATTTCGGCCAGATCTTTCAGGGCCCCTATGCGAGCCTCTTATTGGCCAAGGCCGGTGCCTTTGTTATCAAGATCGAGCCGCCGCGCGGCGAGCCGGGCCGGCGGCGCGCCGATCCCGGCAAGAGCGCGACCCTGCCCTTTGCGATGCTGAACCAGAACAAGCACGCGG
>JAFASL010000724.1 GCA_019244535.1 Alphaproteobacteria bacterium | reverse complement strand
CGCTCGGCGCAAAGGCGATGTCGGTCGGCAGGTTGAACGGGCCGCCGCCATGGGTGACCTTTTTCCACGCCGACGAGCTGAAATCGTCCGGCGGTACCCCGGTATCGGAGCGCTCGCCCTTGGCGCCGATGGTCTGCACTAGTCGCCCGTCGGTCGTGAATTTCATGAACTGCCCGTGATACTCGTCGGTCAGCCACACGAAGTCGTTCTCGTCGATGCGGATTGCGTGCGGAAACGAAAACTGCCCGGCGCCCCAGGACGATAGGAAATTGCCGCCCCGGTCAAAGACGACGATCGGATGCTCGGGATTGCGGTTGAAGCAGTAGACCCGGTCTTGGGAATCGACCGAGACGGCGCAGGCTCTCACCTCGATATTCTCAGGCGGGCGGGCCCAATTCTCGTTGACCTTGTAGGTGTACTTGCCGCTGCCGACGATCGGATCCATCGTTTCCCCTTCCCAATTCTTGTCAGCGTCACAGCGCCTCGATGCGCATGATACGCGCGCCGCACCGCGAATAGCTTTCCATTCTTCAGCCGAAGGGGCTCTGCAAATCAGCCTTGCTCCTTCGGCATAACGCGCCGCGTGGCCAGGGTGCATGCTGCTGCTCTGCTACGGCCAATCGAGGACCGATCCATGCACGACATCGTCATTCGCGGCGGCACGATTATCGACGGGACCGGACGGGCGGGCTTTGCGGGAGACGTTGCAGTCGATGGCGAAAGGATCACCGCCGTCGGCGGCAAGGCAGGACCGGCGCGGCGGGATATCGCCGCAGACGGGCTGCTGGTTACGCCGGGATGGGTCGATGTTCACACTCACTATGACGGCCAGGCGACTTGGGATCCGATGCTCGCACCGTCCTCGTGGCACGGCGTCACGACGATCCTTTTCGGCAATTGCGGTGTCGGCTTTGCGCCGGTGCGGCCCTACCACCGCGAGGCGTTGATCGATCTGATGGAGGGTGTCGAAGACATCCCCGGCCCGGTCCTCGCCGAGGGCCTCAAATGGGACTGGGAGAGCTTCCCCGATTTTCTCGATGCGCTCGAACAGATGCCGCGCACGATCGATGTCGCAGCGCAAATCCCGCATCATCCGCTGCGCGTCTACGTAATGGGCGACCGCGCCATCCGGCGCGAGCCGGCCACGTCGGAAGACATCGCCGAGATGCGCCGCCTCACCGAGGAGGCGGTGCGCGCCGGCGCCTTCGGGTTTACGACATCGCGGACCAACGCGCATAAGACCACCCAGGGCGAGATGGTGCCTGGCCGCTTTGCTGAAATTGATGAACTGACCGGGATCGGCAAAGGTTTGGGTGCGGCGGGCGCCGGTACGTTTGGCATGAACAGCGATTTCGAAGACGAAGCGGCCGAATTCGCCTGGCTGACGCGGCTCGCAAGAGAAACCGCTCGCCCGGCATGGTTTTTGTTGACTGACCGCCCGACCGACCCCGAGCGATGGCGGCGCATCATGGCCGGGGTGCACCAGGCGCGTGCGGCGGGAGCCTCGGTCACGGCGCAGATTGCCGGACGGCCGGTCGGCGTCATACTTGGCATCGCGACATCGCTGAACCCGTTTGCGTGCGCGAAAGCTACAAGCCATTCGAGAGCTTGCCATTGCCCGAGCGGCTTATCCGCCTACGGGATCCCGCGGTGCGTCGGGCAATCCTCGACGACCGGCCGTCTCCAGCGCTGCTCAGCCGCTTCGGCCCTCTCGTGCAGTTTGCCGCCGGCAAGTGGGATCGCATGTATGTGATGGGCGATCCGCCCGACTACGAACCGCGCGCCGAGACGAGCGTCACTGGGATCGCGGCGGGTGAAGGGCGTTCGCCCGACGAGGTCGCCTACGACTACCTGACCGCCGATGCAGGCAATTTCCTGTTCTTTCCGGTGACCGGCTACGCACGCGACGACCATGAGCCGATCCGCGAGATGCTGACCGACCCCGGCACCTTGCTCGGGCTCGGCGACGGCGGCGCGCATGTCGCGATGATCGTCGATGCCAGCGCGCCGACCTACATGCTGACCCATTGGGGTTCGTGACCGGCAGCGCGGGCCCGGCCTGCCGCTAGAATTCATCGTGAAGCGGCAGACGAGCGAGACGGCGGATTTCTTCGGCTTTCACGACCGCGGGCGACTACAGGGGGGAAAGCGCGCCGACATCAACCTGATCGACTTCGACCGCCTCAGCCTCCACACGCCCGAGGTCGTCAACGACCTGCCGGCCGGCGGCAAGCGCCTGGTGCAGCGCGCGCAGGGCTACGAGGGGACCCTTGTCGCCGGCACTCCGGTGTTCGAGCGCGGCGAGCACACCGGCGCCAAACCCGGCCGCCTGGTGCGCCGCGGTCTATAGCCGATTACAGCATCCCGAGCTCGAGCCGGGCTTCCTCGCTCATCTTTTCCGGCCCCCACGGGGGCGACCAGACGAGCTTGACGCGCACATCGCTGACCCCGGAGACGCCGCGGATTGCGGTCTCGACCTCGCCTGGCATGCTGGCGGCAACCGGGCACGCTGGAGTCGTCAAGGTCATCTCGACATAGACGAGGCCGCCCTTTTTGACGATCAGCTCGTAGATCAAGCCCAGTTCCACGAGATCCATCGGGATTTCTGGATCCCGCACCGTTTTGAGCGCCTCCAGCACCGGGCCCATCAGCGCCGGATCGTCCTCGCCGCCCTCAGGGCGCTCGATATCGTCGCCGGCGGTAGGCGGGTTAACATCGAAGTCGAACGGATCGCGGTCCATCTTTGCTACTCCGTCTTGACCATCTCTCCCGAGCCCTTCAGCGCCGCCTCGAGCGCGTGCCACGACAAGGTCGCGCACTTCACGCGGGCGGGGTAGGCCTTGACCCCGGTCAACGGCTCGAGCCTGTCCATCTCCTCGGCCAAAGGCTCGGGCAAGTCGGCGGCCGGCTCACCGCCGGTCGCCCGCGCGTGGAATTGCGCGAAGAGGGCGCGGGCTTCGGCGGTGGTCTTGCCCTTCAGAACCTCGGTCATCAGCGAAGCTGCGGCGGTCGAGATCGCGCAGCCGCGGCCCTGGAAGCTGACATCGGCGATGCGGTCACCGTCGAGCGTGACATAGATCGTGACCCGGTCGCCGCACAGCGGGTTGTGGCCCTGTGCGAAATGCGTCGGATGCTCGATTTTGCGGAAGTTCCTGGGGTGGCGACCGTGATCGAGAATTATGTCCTGGTAAAGTTCGCGCAAATCCATCATCGCAGGAACATCTCCCGCGCCGCCTTGAGCGCCTCGGCCAATCGGTCGATATCGGCCTCGTCGTTGTAGACGCCGAGCGAAGCGCGCGTCGTACCCGATAGCCCGAGCTGCTCCATCAGCGGCTGCGCGCAGTGATGCCCGGCGCGCACAGCTACATGATGCTGATCGAGGACTTGCGACACGTCGTGCGGATGCACGCCTTCGAGATCGAAGGAGAGGATACCGAGCCGGCGCTGCCCGGCGCCGAGCAGGCGCAGACCTCGAATTTGCGCAAGCCGATCGACACCGTAGCCGGTCAGCGCCTCCTCATGCTCTCGGATGTTCTCGCGCCCCAATTCCTCGATAAAGTCGAGCGCGATGCCGAGCCCGATTGCGCCTGCAATATCGGGAGTTCCGGCCTCGAAGCGGTGCGGCGGCTCCTGGTACTCCGTCTTGTCGAAGCTGACATGCAGGATCATTTCGCCGCCGCCTTGGTAGGGCGGCATCGCCGATAACAATTCGAAACGGCCATACAGCACGCCGATGCCAGTCGGTCCATAGACCTTGTGGCCGGTGAAAGCATAGAAGTCGCATCCCAGCGCTTGCACATCGACCGGCAGCCGCGGCGCCGCCTGACTGCCGTCGAGCAGCACCTTCGCGCCGTGCCGATGCGCCAGCGCGACGACCCGCTCGACGGGAACAAGGGCCCCGGTCGCGTTGGCCATATGGGTCACCGCGACAAGCCGGGTGCGCCGCGACAACAACGTTTCGAAGGCCGCCAAATCCAGCCCCCCTGTAGCATCGATCGGCGCCACGACGAGCTTTATCCCGATGCGGTCGCGCAGCAATTGCCATGGCACGATGTTCGAATGGTGCTCGAGCTCGCTGATCACGACCTCGTCACCCTCGCGTAAGAAGGCTGCACCCCAGCTCTGCGCGACGAGATTGATCGCTTCGGTGGTGTTGCGAACAAAGACGATTTCGCGGCGGTCGCTGGCGTTCAAAAATCGCCGCACCTTGTCCCGCGCCTCCTCGTAGCGTTCGGTGGAGCGCGCGCTGAGCCGGTAAACGCCGCGATGCACGTTGGCGTAGTCGGTGCGGTAGTATTCGGCGGTGCCGTCGATCACCGAGCGCGGCTTCTGCGCGCTCGCGGCAGAATCGAGAAACACGAGATCGGGATTGTTCGCGAAGATCGGAAACTCCCGCTTCACCTCTTTCGGGTCGAAACCGCCCGGCCCTGGATAAACACTCCGCAAACTCGCCGGCCCCATTCCTACTCCTCCAATGTCGCCAGGCGCCGGGTCAGCCGCGATCGCAAGTGCTCGCGCAAAGGCGCCTGCTCGATCAGGTCGACCGCTTCCTGGGCGAAGGCTTCGATCAGCATGCGGCGCGCCTCGTTATTCGAGATGCCACGGGCGCGCAGGTAGAAAAGCGCCGCTTCGTCGAGATCGCCAATAGCCGCGCCGTGGCTGCATTTGACGTCGTCGGCGTAGATCTCGAGCTCGGGTTTTGTGTCGATCGCCGCACGCGGGCTCAGCACCAAGTTACGGCTCAACTGATGCGCATCGACCTTTTGCGCCCCTGGGCGCACCGTTATCCGGCCTTGAAACGCGCCATGCGCGTGCCCGGTCGCGACCCCCTTGAAAACTTCGCGGGTTTCGCCGCCGGGCGCCCTATGATCGACCGTGGTCAGGATGTTCGCCTCCTGACGGCCGGACAACAGGAACACACCGTTGAGATCGCAGCGGCTACCCGCTCCCTCGCTGCGCACGGTGACATCGTGCCGCACCGTCCGGCCACCCGCCAGCAAGACAAAGCCGGACAAGCGCGAGGCTTCATCGAGCCTCGCGAGCGTCTCGCCGAAATGCAGCGCGTCAACGCCCTCCGCGACGAAGGTGACCCGGGTGAGCTCCGAGCCGGCGCCGAGCCGCAGCTCGATCACATCGTTGCGCCAGTAATCGCCGGAACCGGCAAAGCTCTCGACGACCGTCGCGCGGCTGTCCTGACCGGCGACGACGAGGCTGCGCGTATACAGCGCGCCGGCGGCATCACCCGCCGCCAGATGGAGGATCTCCACCGGACGCTCAAGCGCGATACCGGGCGCGATGTCCAATACAAAGCCGCCGGCGAAAAACGCCGCATTCAGCGAGGCAAAGGGCCGGTCGGGCGATTGCGCTTCGAGCGCCGAGCGCACGAGATCCGGCCGCTCGGCAATCGCCGCCGCTATCGATCCGAGCCGTACGGTGGAGGGGAGCTGATCGAGCGAAGACAGCTCGGGCGCGAATTTGCCGTCGACGAGCACAAGCCGATATGACGGCTCGGCTAAGCCAATCTCCGCGAGCTGCGTGGCCAACGCGGAGGTAACCACCGGGGTCGGCCGCGCCGTTGGCAGCATCGGCCGCTGCTCGAGCTGCCGCAAATCGATGTAGCGCCAGGCTTCGCTGCGCCGGGACGGGAACCCGAGCTCCGCGAAGCGGGCGAGGCTTCGCCGGCGATATCCCCTCAGCCAAGCGGGATCGCCCCGGCGGCGGTCGCGCCCGAACGCTTCGAGATACGGCCGCGCCTCGGGCTTTACCGGAAAGTCGACGACAGCACTCATCCGCGTCCAGTATTCGTCGCCCCCGCGAAAGCGGGGGTCCAGCGCGGCCGGTTTGGGCCTGTGACCCTGGATTCCCGCTTTCGTGGGAATGACGCGGAAGGCGTTGGATACAGTGTATTCATCGTGCTCGCCTCACGCGGCGTCTTCGACCGGGCCATAGCCGCGGCGCTCGAGCTCCATCGCCAGGCTCTTGTCGCCCGATTGGACGATCCGGCCGCCTTGCAATACGTGGACCCGATCCGGCTCCACGTATTCGAGCAAGCGCTGATAGTGGGTGATCATGACGATTGCGCGGTCGGGCGCGCGCTGCTGGTTCACTCCTCGCGCCACCATCTTCAATGCATCGATGTCGAGACCGCTGTCGGTCTCGTCGAGAATGGCGAGGCGAGGTTCGAGCATCGCCATTTGAAAGACTTCGTTACGTTTTTTCTCGCCGCCGGAAAATCCGACATTGACGGCGCGCTGCAATAGATCCTCGCCGATGTCCAACAGCTTCAGCTTGGCGCGCACAATCCTTAAAAACTGGCCGGCATCGAGCTCGGGCTCGCCACGGTGGCGGCGCTGCGCATTGATCGCAGTGCGCAGAAAATACATGTTGTTCACGCCCGGAATCTCGACCGGGTATTGAAAGGCCAGGAACAGTCCCTCGCGCGCCCGCTCGTCGGCAGGCATCGCGAGAAGGTCGCGGCCAAGATAGGTCACTGTGCCTTGGTTTACTTCGTAGCCGTCGCGGCCGGCCAGCACCGCGGCGAGCGTGCTCTTGCCGGAGCCGTTCGGGCCCATGATCGCGTGCACCTCGCCCGCATTCACTGAGAGGTCGATGCCGCGCAGGATCTCGCGTCCATCGGTTAGCCGCGCATGCAGATCGTGGATTTCCAGCATCACCACACTATTTCGCCAATCTATCCGCGCCGTAGCGCCAGCTGCCTGCTGTTTCTGCAGGAGGAATATAGGCGTCTCACCCGACGCTGCCTTCGAGACTGACCGCCAAGAGCTTCTGCGCCTCGACAGCAAATTCCATCGGCAGCTCCTTCAATACCTCCTTGCAGAAGCCGTTGACGATCAACGACACGGCGTCTTCGGCGTTGAGGCCGCGCTGCTGGCAATAAAAGAGCTGGTCCTCGCTGATTTTCGACGTCGTCGCCTCGTGTTCGACCCGGGCCGAAGGGTTGCGCACCTCGATATACGGCACGGTGTGTGCGCCGCAGCGGTCGCCGATCAGCAATGAGTCGCATTGCGTATGGTTGCGGGCGTTCTGCGCCCGTGGCTGCACACGCACGAGACCGCGATAGGTGTTCTGCCCCCGCCCGGCAGAAATGCCCTTGGAGAGGATCGTCGAACGCGTGCCCTTGCCGATATGGATCATCTTGGTCCCGGTATCGGCCTGCTGGCGGTTATTCGTAATCGCAACCGAATAGAACTCGCCGACCGAATGGTCGCCTTCGAGCACGCAGCTCGGGTATTTCCACGTGATCGCCGAGCCGGTCTCGACCTGCGTCCAGGATATTTTCGACCGCGCCCCGCGGCACGCGCCGCGCTTGGTCACAAAATTGTAGATCCCGCCGCGGCCCTCGGCGTCGCCGGGATACCAGTTCTGCACGGTCGAGTATTTGATCTGCGCATCCTCATGCGCGATCAATTCGACGACAGCCGCGTGCAGCTGGTTCTCGTCACGCTGCGGCGCGGTGCAGCCTTCGAGATAGCTGACATAGCTGCCCTTGTCGGCAATCAGCAATGTGCGCTCGAACTGCCCGGTCTTGGCGGCATTGATTCGGAAATACGTGCTCAGCTCCATTGGGCAGCGCACGCCGGTCGGGATGTACGCGAAGGAGCCGTCGCTGAAGACGGCGGAGTTCAGCGCCGCAAAAAAATTGTCGTTCTGCGGCACGACTGTACCGAGATATTTGCGGACGAGGTCGGGATGTTCGCGGACCGCCTCGCCCATCGAGCAGAAGATGATGCCGAGCTTGGAGAGCTCTTCCTTGAAGGTCGTCGCCACTGAGATGCTGTCGAACACCGCATCGACGGCGACCCCGGCGAGCGCCTCGCGCTCGCGCAGCGGGATGCCGAGCTTCTCGTAGGTGCGCAACAGCTCCGGGTCGACTTCGTCGAGGGATTTCGGACCGGCATTCTGCTTGGGTGCGGAATAGTAGGTGGCTGCCTGATAGTCGATCGGCGCGAGGTTGAGCTTGGCCCAATCCGGCTGGGTCATCTCGCGCCAGGCCCGGAACGCCGCCAGCCGCCATTCGAGCAGCCACTCCGGCTCTTCCTTTTTCGCCGAAATGAACCGGACGATCTCTTCGTTGAGGCCAGGCGGCGCCGTCTCGGCTTCGATATCCGTGACAAAGCCGTATTTGTAGCCCTCCTGCGAGAGCGAGCGGACCCTATCCAGAGTTTCGGTGGAAGCAGTCATGCGGAGAATCTGGGCTCGTCAGGTTGGGGTGCAGCAGGCGAGGCCATTCGTGGGACAAAAGCGGCTGGCGTCAGCATCGCGTCGAGCGAAATGGCCGACAGCGCCTCCCCGACCGCGCGATTGATCGCCGCCCAATGAGGCCGGGTCGGGCAATATGTCGTGCGCGCGCACTCGTCGACATGAACCGAGCACTGGGTCAGCCCGATGTCGCCATCGATCGCGGCGACGACCTCGGCGACCGAAATCTCGGTCGCGCGGCGCGCCAGCCGGTAACCACCGCCGGCGCCCCGCGCCGCCGTGACCAGCCCGGAATGCGCCAATGCCTTCAGGACCTTCGCGACGGTAGCCTGCGGCAGGCGGGTCTCTATCGCCACCGTGCCGGCAGTGACCTGGCGGGCCGGATAGGCGGCAAGGTGAGTGGCGACGATGACGCCGTAATCAGCGAGCTTGCTGAGGATGATCATCGCGTGCGCGACCCTAAATCGGACCGATTTGGTCCGTTAATAGATCGTGGCTTAACCCGGCCCGGTCAAGTCAAAAACGTAAATGGCTCCATCTGCTATGTACCGACTGCAGGGGCGCAGCGGGCGGAATGACGGAGCTCAGG
>JAFASL010000094.1 GCA_019244535.1 Alphaproteobacteria bacterium | reverse complement strand
GACGATCTTTCTCGGCGGGCCGCCGCTCGTCGCCGCGGCCACCGGAGAGGTCGTCACGGCCGAAGAGCTCGGCGGCGCCGATGTACACAGCCGGATCTCCGGCGTCACCGATCATTACGCGCTCGACGATCATCACGCGCTCGGCATCGCCCGCCGGATCGTCGGCAACCTTAACCGCGCCAAAACCGTCTCAGTTGTGGTCGAGGAGCCGCGCGAGCCCCTCTATCCGCCGGATGAGCTTTACGGGATCATTCCGCCCGATACGCGCCGGCCCTACGAGGTGCGGGAGGTCATTGCGCGCATCGTCGACGGCAGCGAGCTCGACGAGTTCAAGCGGCTCTACGGCCAGACCCTGGTCTGCGGCTTTGCGCGGATCTGGGGCTATCCGGTCGGCATCCTTGCGAATAACGGCATTCTGTTCTCGGAAAGCGCGCTTAAGGCCGCGCATTTCATCGAGCTGTGTGCGCAGCGCGGCATCCCACTTGTCTTTCTGCAAAACATCACCGGGTTTATGGTCGGGCGCAAATACGAGGCGGGCGGCATTGCCAAGGACGGCGCCAAAATGGTGACCGCCGTCGCCACTGCCGCTGTTCCGAAATTCACCGTGATCATCGGCGGCAGCTTTGGCGCCGGCAATTACGGCATGTGCGGGCGGGCCTATTCCCCGCGTTTCTTATGGATGTGGCCCAATGCGCGGATCTCCGTGATGGGCGGCGAGCAGGCCGCCTCGGTGCTGGCAGAGGTGCGCCGCGACCGTGACAGCGCCTGGACCGCCGCGGAAGAGGAGGAATTCAAGGCGCCGATCCGGGCTCAATACGAAATGCAGGGCCACCCCTATTATGCGAGTGCGCGGCTGTGGGACGACGGGGTCATCGACCCGGCGGATACGCGAACGACCCTGGCATTGGGCATTTCCGCTAGCTTCAACGCACCGATCAAGCCAAGCCGCTTTGGTGTATTCAGGATGTGAAAACAGTGCTGATGAATTCACCACAGAGGCACAGAGAGCGCAGAGGGCTTCGTCCCTTTAACTCTGTGTCCTCTCTGCCTCTGTGGTGAAGATGTTTTCAAAGGTGTTGATCGCCAATCGCGGAGAAATCGCCTGCCGGGTGATCCGCACCGCACACTGGCTCGGGATCGCGGCCGTGGCGGTCTACTCGGAGGCCGACGAAGGCGCGCTGCACGTCGAGCTCGCCGACGAGGCTTGGCCGATCGGCCCGCCGCCGGCGCGAGAGAGCTACCTGAATATCGCGGCGATCCTTGGGGCGGCGCGCAACAGCGGCGCCGAGGCGGTGCATCCCGGCTATGGCTTCCTGTCGGAGAACGCCGACTTCGCCGAGGCGTGCGAGGCTGCAGGTCTCGTTTTCATCGGGCCGCCCGTGTCGGCCATCCGGTCGATGGGGTCCAAGGCCGAGGCCAAAGAGCTGATGCAGCGCCACGGGGTGCCCCTGATTCCCGGTTACCATGGCGGCGACCAGGACTCCGGGCGCCTCCTCGAGGAGGCCGAGCGGGTCGGGTTCCCGGTGCTGATCAAAGCCTCGGCCGGGGGTGGCGGGCGCGGCATGCGCATAGTAGGCCATGCGGGGGAATTCGCGGCCGCGCTGGCGGGAGCCCGGCGCGAGGCAGTAGCCGCCTTTGGTGACGACCGGGTGCTGATCGAAAAATACCTGGAGCGGCCGCGGCACATCGAAATCCAGATCTTTGCCGATCGTTTCGGGAATACGGTCCATCTCTTTGAGCGCGACTGCTCGATCCAGCGGCGCCACCAGAAGATATTGGAGGAAGCGCCGGCGCCTGGGCTCGATGCGGCGCGGCGCAGCGCCATCGCAGAAGCGGCGGTTACCGCCGCGCGGGCAGTCGGCTATATCGGCGCCGGCACGGTCGAGTTTATCGCCGAAGGAGGCGCCTTCTACTTCATCGAGATGAACACGCGCCTGCAGGTCGAACATCCGGTGACCGAGGCGGTGACCGGCCTGGACCTAGTTGAATGGCAGCTCCGTGTCGCGGCGGGCGAGCCGCTGCCGATGTGCCAGCAGGACCTGGTCGTGCACGGCCATGCGATCGAAGTGCGGCTTTATGCGGAAGACCCGCAGCGGGATTTTCTGCCGCAAACCGGCACATTGCGCGGGTTGCGCTTCCCAGCGCCGGAACTCGCTCGGATCGATACGGGAGTAAGGAAGGGCGACTCCGTCACGCCCTTCTACGATGCGATGATCGCCAAGATCATCGCCTTCGGGGACGATCGGACCGCCGCGGTCGGGCGGCTGCAGCGTGCGCTCGCCGCGACCGCGGTCTTTGGGGTCGGAACAAACCTGGAGTTTTTGGCGCGGGTCGCTGCCCATCCCGACTTCGTCTCAGGAGCGGTCGATACCGGCTTTGTTGACCGTAATCGAGCATTCCTCGGTCCGCCGCTGCGGCCGGCGCCCGACATTGTCCTCGCGGCAGCCGCGCTCTCGCGGCTGTTGGCGCGCGAAAACGCGGCCAAGGTCGCCGCGACCCACTCCGGTGACCCGTTTTCTCCTTGGGACAGGGTCGATGGTTGGCGGCTCAACGGCCGCAGCCACCAGGAATTGATATTTCGCGACGGTGCTGAGGAGCGATCCGTCAGGGCGCGATATCAGACCGGCGATTGGCTGCTGCAGCTCGACGACCGCGCAATTCTCGTTGCCGGCGAACGCCAACCGGATGACACGCTGGCTATCCTGCTCGACGGGGTACGAAAGCAAGTGATGGTAATGAGCCACGGAGCCGAAACCGCGGTGTTTCTCGATGGCGAACGCTGGCGGCTTTCCGAAATCGACCCCCTTGGCGCGCGCGGCGCGGAGGATCAAACCGCCGGGCGGCTGAGCGCGCCGATGCCGGGGCGAGTGGCGCAGGTTATGGTCGAGCCGGGGATGCCTGTCCGGCGCGGCCAGCCGTTGATCGTCATCGAGGCGATGAAAATGGAGCATACCGTGGCAGCATCCGCCGACGGAGTCGTCGAGGCGGTGCGATACTCACCCGGCGACCTGGTCGAGGAAGGAGCCGAGCTGATCGCTCTGGCCCCAGCTGATCAAGCATTGGGCTAATGCCGCTGCACCTCCTGAAGCTCGCGGTCGGCATCGACAATGTCGACGAGCTGCGCCGGATCCGGGCGGACCGGGCTGCGCAGCGGGGCGGCAGCTGGGTGTACACAAGGAACCGGCCACGCCGCGCGGCGGAAGTACTCGCAGGCGGCTCGATTTACTGGGTGATCCGCGGACATATCCGTGTGCGCCAGCTGGTGTCCGGGTTCCGCAGCGAGCGTGACGCGAATGGGCGGCGCTACTGCCTCATCGAAGTCGATGACGAGCTGGTCCCGACATGGGACCGGGTTTGGCGACCCTTCCAGGGATGGCGATATTTGCCACCCGAGGACGCGCCGGCGGACCGCTCCGACAAGCCGGAGGCTCCGGCGGACCACATGCTCGCGGAGCTCCGGGCTCTCGGGCTGCTCTGAGGCGGCGAGGTGAACTTTTTTGTGATCGCCGCTCTGGACAGGGCGGACCCTGGATACTACGTCTACCGGTCGCCGTGACGCGCAGGGTTAATTTCTCAACGACGCAAACTGTTGTTGACGGGGTTGTGGGGCGGGCTTATAAGCGCGGCCCCTCTGCGGCGGGAGCGGCGGGGGATGGTTGTTTGAGATTGTGGAGAAGAGGGAAGGGATGCGCGGACGGCGGCCGTGGGGCTGCCAA
>JAFASL010000072.1 GCA_019244535.1 Alphaproteobacteria bacterium | reverse complement strand
TGCTGTTGATGCCTGCGAGGAAATCAGGAGTTTTCTGCAGCGATATTTGAAGTCAAACCAATGCCGCCCCGTTATCGTTCGCCGTCTTCCAATGCCGCAGAACCACGCGGGTTTCGCGCGCACTTGCGAGGCTCATTAAATCAGTTGGTTAGATGGTGTGGAATTCCGGTGCATTTGACTGCGTTGGGTCGAACCTCCCCGTTCCGGAGTGAGGCCGGGAAGGTTCGGAATCGGCGCATCTCCCAGCATCGGCGCCACCGTGCTGGCGTATTCAATGGCCTCTTGCGGAGCCTTGCCGCACGATGCGGACCGAGCGCGGCATGTTCAACGCACTACGCTAGTAGGCCGCCCCAGGGAAATGCCAAACCGGCGTTTGAACGTCTCTTCGAGCCTAGCGAATTCATGCCCCACGCGTACCACCGAAAAATCCTGGAAATCGATGATCGTGCTCGAAAGGCCAAGCGCTGTGGCATAACGCGAGACACCGTAATCGAGGACGAGGGAGGCCGCGGCCCGGACCTCCGGTTCGATATCCGACAGCCGGTATTTGCTGCCTTCGAGCGAACGGTTCGCAGAGGAGCCAAAGGCCACGATATTGCGCTGCAGACTGAGCTCGGCGAGCCGCGCAACAAAAGGCCCGCCCGAGACGACCATGTCCATCGTGCCTTTCTTCGAGGCATTGTTGATGACAAACGGATCGATCTCGGCGAGCAGCGGATGAGACCGGCGGAACGGCGCGACGATCGAGAACGGCAGGTCCTCCTCTTCTTTTAACAGGCGCGCGATTTCGTGCTTCTGGGCCGAAAGATCATGCACCTCACGCGACATCGGCGGGCTGCCGAAGATGCCGCAGGGCTTGCTGTAGCTGCGTCCTTTTGCTGCAAATATCGCGACGATCGCCTCTGCGCGATGACCGACGATCGCGTATGTGAGGCACGTCGGAATGATGGCGATCCCCCCGCTCTCGATCGTGTCGAGCACGGCGTTGCAGTCGGCGTCGAGGATCGCCGCATCGACTCTGTCATCGGTACGGGAGCAGCGCCGGTGCACCGTCTCCATGGCCGGTCTCCTCAGCTCGCAGGCCTGAGATAGCTCGCCGAATAGGTCCGGACAAGCCGCACGTGCGGCCCGAGCGTGTGAGCCCTTCTTGACAGCGGCAATTGGAAGATCGGACAGTATGTGCGGATAGATCGGGGCAAGAACCGGTCGCAGACTTGGGGAGGCGGTGCGTGCAATACGCATTCCGGAGCCGGCCGTCGCGGCGCGATATCATTCGCTTCGGCTCAGGGGTTGCAGGTGGTCTCGTCGTCGGCACTCTCGCTGCTCCGGGGCTGGTTCGTGCCCAGACCACGAAGAAGGTCGAGAAGCCAATCGTCGCTGGACTCAACGGGAAAGCCGGCGACCCAACCTATGAATCGATCGCGCGCATCGCCCCGATACTCAAGCAGAAATTCAACATCGATGCCGATATCCAGGTGCATCCGAGTTCGGTTCTGGGCACAGATCTGCAACAGCTCGAAGCCGTGCAGATGGGCTATATCGATATCACCAGTAATGTCACGGCGCAGTTCTCGTCGTTTTCAGATGCCTTCGCATTTGCCGACCTCCCCTATGCGATTCCAAGCTGGGAGTTCTTCCGCCGCCTTGTCGCATCTGATTTGTGGAGACAGCAGGTCGGGAAATTCGAGGCAAAGCTGCCGCTGAAGGTCCTACCGCCGGTAGGTGCCGGCGGCTTCCGTATACTTTGGAACAGCAAACGGGCGGTTCCCGCCCCCGCAGCAGTGGCTGGCCTTAAATTCCGCACGACCGCTTCGCCACTTGAGGTCGAATTGATCCGCAACTGGGGCGGCAATCCGACGCCGATGGCGTTCACTGAGACATACAATGCGTTAGCCAACGGCGTTGTCGACGGGATCCATGTACAGCCGATTTGGACCTACAACTTCAGGATGCACGAGGTCCTGAAGTACGGGACCGAGGTCAAAGCCATCTTCGCTGTTCAGTTGCAGGTAATGAACAAGAAAACCTGGGATGCGCTTGGGCCCGATGCGCAGACGGCGTTTGCAGCGGCCGCCCAAGAGGCGGCCGGGCAGGCCAACGACATGGATGAGTCTTCCGAGCAGACCTACAAAGGCAAGCTGCGCGAAGCAGGAATGCAGTTGTACACCCCGTCCGCGGACGAAATGGCGCTGTGGCGAAAACCCGGCGAAGCGGTCTGGCGGGGTGCCGGAAAAAATGTCGACCGCGATGTTGTAAAGACCATGCTGAGCCTGCGCTGAGACCCCGGGATGGCACGGCTGGGCGCTGGATCCATCGGGCGCCGCATCGATCGCGCCCTTGATTTGGTTGATAGGGCTGCGCAGGGGTTTTCGCAGGCACTGCTGATGGCGATCATCTGCGTCGTGAGTGCGCAGGCGTTTTGTCGCTTCGCTCTTAACCAGTCGCTGATCTGGTCGGAGGAGGTATCCGCCTGGTGCATGGTCTGGGTGGTATTCATCGGCGCGATACCGCTGATGCGCCGCGACGGACTGGTGAGCATACCGATTTTTGTGACGCTGCTACCGCCAATGGCGCGCGCGGCCGCCGTCATTATCAGCCGTGCCGCGGGGCTCGCCGCGTGCCTTTTTGTCGCCTGGTACGGCGTCTTGGTCGTAGCCGGCAGTTTCAATATGTTTTCTCAGGCCACCGGCTTGAACACCCGCTACATCAAGTTATGCGTGCCGATCG
>JAFASL010000046.1 GCA_019244535.1 Alphaproteobacteria bacterium | reverse complement strand
GATTTCGAACTCCTTCAAGAGTTCAACCAGGTTCTCGCGATGCAGATCGTCGAGCTTTGCCCAGGGCCGCTCGCCCTTGCGCACCTTTTCCATGGCCGGCTGATAGCGTGCTCGCCAGCGGTCGGCGAAGGCATGCCAGTCCTTGTCGTAGCCCCTCGGCCCGAGAAAGTTTTTGGCCTCGCGAGCGATGCTGTCACGCCAGTTCACCACGGTGCCGAACACGTCGAAAGTGAGAGCCTTTACGTCGAGGAGCGCCATCGTCGGAGTTCCCGCCAGGACAGGGTTGCCGTTAACCTTCGGTTTGGCGCTTTGCCGGTGCCGCTGTCAAGGCAATGACTTCTTTGTGCAGGTGAAGTCTCGGCCGCCTTCGATCTTTTCACAGAGCATGACAGCGTGCTGGATATTGTCCACGACCCACAAAAACGAAGCATGCTCGTTCGCGGCCGCACTGACTGCATAGTTTCCGGACCCCCCAGGCAGGCCGCCCGGTGGGCGCGGCCCACTCTGAAAGCTCGGTGTCGGCTGCGGAGCCGGCGGCAAATTCGGTTGAGCCCCTTGTGCGAGCGCAGTTCCGGCGTTCGCCCAAAAAGCGCCGGCCGCGGCGATGGCGGGCAGAAGTGCGATAGCGAGATATTTCGGCATCCTCGTCTCCGATGAAGTTGCGCTGGTCGTCTTATCGTGCCGACTGCATCCGCTCCAGCGCGCCGAGCAAGGGCGCCGCTACGATCTCGCCTGGTACAGCCGAATTTGATAAAATGCGCCAATTTCGCTCTTCGGGAGAGAAAAGTGCAAGACGAGGCGCGCCCGACAACGCGACTCTACTTGATCACACCGCCGACGCTCGACCTCGCTCGATTTGCGAAGGAGCTCGAAGAGGCGCTCGGCGGCGGCGATGTCGCATCGTTGCAGCTGCGGCTGAAGGACTGCGACGACGACGCCGTCCGCCGCGCAACCCGCGTCCTTAAGCCGGTCGCGCAGGACCGCGGCGTTGCGTTCATCATGAACGACCGTCCCGACCTCGCCGCTGAGCTCGATTGTGACGGCGTGCATGTCGGCGAGGAAGACGCGCCCTATGCCGCGGCGCGGCGGCTGCTCGGAGCAGAGCGTATCGTAGGCGTCACCTGCGGTGCCAGCCGCGACCGCGCCATCACCGCCGCCGAAGCGGGCGCCGATTACGTCGCGTTCGGCGCCTTTTTCCCGAGCGCGACCAAGGCCGCCAAACACCACGCCGACCCCGAATTGCTGCGCGACTGGAGTGAGACGACCGTCGTGCCGTGCTGCGCGATCGGCGGCATCACGCAGCAGAATTGCGGCCCGCTCGTCGAAGCCGGCGCCGATTTCCTCGCCGTCATCAGCGCAATCTGGTCTCACCCGAAGGGCCCGCGTGCCGCGGTCGCCGAATTCAACGAGGTCTTCGCCCGCTACGGCCGCGCTTTTCCGGGCTAGCTGATCGCGGGGTATTCGATCGGGGTGGCGGTTCCGCCGCTCTGCCAGGGGTTGCTGCTGCTCAGCCGCAGCTTTTCGGCAATGTCCATCGCCGACCAGTAGAGGGGGACGGCGCGGCCCTTGACCAAGGGCAGCGCGGCCGGGTCAAGGCCGAGCCAGGGCAAAAACGGATTGCGCCGGCCGTAAGCCCAGATTTCGACGCGAACCGATGGGCGGGCGCTGAGACCGCGCGCGTGGAAACCGACCGTGTCAGCCACCACCAACGTGTTCTGTGGCACCGCAAAGGCTCTGGGCTCGCCAAAGCCGAGGCAGCGCACTGTCTCTCGGGTGATCCGCAGCGAGCCGCGGGCCGATTGAAAATCCGAGGCGCACGCCGCATTGATCGACGCCTTGCGTTCCCAGGCGAGACGGCGGCGGGTTGGCCGGTGGGAGCCCGGGACATAGATGAACGGGCCATCCTCTTCGGCGACATCCGTCAGAAAGAACCACGCCTTTACCGAGGGATGAAATGCATCGGCATGCAATCGCGTCTGCGGATCGGGGGAGGCGTCGCGCACCTGCGAGAAGATCGTCTGGATATAGACGAGCGGTTCGAGCATGAATGAGCCGACATACCGCACGAGACCGAGCCATTCGGGGCTGTCGACCAAGCCGCGCAACGCCGGCAAGCGCGCCAGCACCGCGCGATCGACGGCGATCCGCCGGGTCAGCGCGTCACCCTGGAATTGGTGGCGCACCGGCCCACGGAAAGACAGCACCTGCCCCTTGAGCGCCGCATAGTCGGCAGCTGGCAAAAAATCGGATTTTAGGATGAAGCCGTCGCGCTCGAATGCCTCGCGATCTTCCTGCGAGATCAGCGCCGCCAGCGCGCGGCGGCGCCATTCCGCCATCCGATGCGCGAGCCGCACGCGGGCGATATGCAATCCGGCGCGATTGAGGCTCGGGCTGCCGATCACCGGGTTGTCGCGAAACGATTTCGCGCCCGTTGCCAAGGCGGCGACGTGCCACGGCGCGAGCAGCCAGGAGAGCCGGGCGGAGGCCATTCAGTTTGAGGCCTGCAGGACTGCGAGCGCATCATAGACGACCCGATCGATCTCGATGCCGTCGCGCAATTTTTGTTCCCGACTGCGGAATGCGCGCTCGCCCGGAAGGCGGATCTCGCTGACGCCGGGCTGGCGCGGCGTGGCCTTGATCCGTTCGATCAGCGCGGTGAGCTGTTCTTTGAAATCGTCGGGATCGATGAGCAGATCGGGTTTGAGCACGACGAACAGATAGCCGTCGTCTTTGTCCGGATCGAGCGCCGAGCCGGCGAGCACGCCCAAGGCGTGGACAATGAAGGCGAGCCCGAAGCCCTTATAGCCGCCAAACGGCAGCAGCGCGCCGAGCCTCGCCGCGGCCGGGTCGCGCGTCGGCCGCCCTTCCGCATCGACCGCCACCCCATCCGGGAGCACCTGACCCAGCCTTTCGCGATAGGCGAGGTCGGTGCCCATGAACGCCGACGTTCCCATGTCGAGGACCACAGGCCCGCGCGAGGACGGCATGCCGAAGGCGATTGGGTTGGTGCCGAGGGCCGGCCGAGTCCCGCCGAGCGGGACGACGCTGCGCGCTGACGCGGCAGTGTGTAGGCCGACGAGCCCGGCCTTGGCGACCATTTCCATGTAATAGGCGCTGCGGCCGCTCATCCAGCTGTTGGTAACGCCAATGACTGAGATCCCGCGAGCCGCCGCCTTGCCGATCGCCGCGCGAGTTGCATGGTACATGACCAGCATGCCGACATTGTTGCCGCCATC
>JAFASL010000692.1 GCA_019244535.1 Alphaproteobacteria bacterium | reverse complement strand
CGATATAGGTCCATTGCAGTTCGGTCTTGTCCGGTCCCTTGGGCAGCACGAGGCGTAGGGCAATGCAGTTCTGGATCTGTTGCAGCACGAAATTTGGGAACAACGAGAGGATCTGGGTCGTCGTGTCGTCGCCGAACTCTTCCGCGGTGGTAAGGAAATGGGGATCCTTGAGCCGGAAATTCTCTCGCAGTGACGGAATGTCGGCATATAGCTTGTCCGAGTTGGCCGGATTTACGCGGTCGACCTTGTTTCGCGTGTAACTGGCGTGATGCGCGCCGCTCTCGGCAATGTCGACGCCGCCTTCAGAGGTCAGCCGCGAAATGCGGAACGTCGTAAAGAAGGTGTGGAGCAGCGTCGCATGATAGGTGTCGCGGACGTTTTCGAAATAGAGCTTCCAGTTGTTGTGCAAGATCTGGGAGGTCGTTCCTAGGATCTTCGGTTTGCCGTGCAACACGCGGTGGATTCGCGATCCGATCAGGTTACCGATGTAATCCCCAAGCGGCGGCGTGTCGGGCGACAAGCTGCCGAAGACCAGATCCCCGAACGTGTCGACACGCAGCTTTCTCAAACCGTGCTGGTCGAGGCGAAAGCTCTCGGGCATTCCGCCACGCCCCGCGACGCCACGGCGAAACGCGACGCTCTTGAGGTTGCCTTCAAGATCGTAACGCCACGCGTGATAGACGCAGGTCAGATCCTCGGCATGGCCGCGGCGCTTGAGGCAGACGAGGTTGCCGCGATGGGCGCAGCGGTTCAGCATGGCATGGATTTGGTCGTCATGCCCGCGGGTCACGATTACGGGGGTCTCGCCAAGAAAGGTCGTCAGATAATCGCCTGCCGTGGGCAATTGGCTGGCCAAGGTCAGGAATTGCCAGGTCGGCCCGAGAAAGATCCGCGTCAGCTCCTCGCGATAGATGTCGGGATCGGAAAATATCCGGTACGGAACGCGGGCATTACCCTCTGTCGGCCATCGACGCGCGGGGCGGTGCAAAACGGCTTGTCCTTGCGCCTGGTCCATTCCCGTCCTCCATCGCGGTTTCTCTCCCTGGAGATAGTATCTGACAAATGCGCAGTAAGCCAATCAGCCTCGTCCCGACATGAAGCTGCCCGCTCCCGTCCGGACTTCTGCCCATCGGCAAAGCGCGGCCGTGTACCCTTCGATCTGCTGCTCGGGAACTGTGCGGGCCGCGACTGTCGGCAGCAACACCCCCGACTTGTTGGAACAGAGGTTACTGCAGTCCGCGAAGCCTCGATGTGCCGCTCGGCTCAAATGACCCCTCCTAGTAAGTTCTTCCCTCTCGGCAGGATGGTAGTCGCGGTCCACATTATGACCGACCGACTTAATCGGAGCTTCGGCATGAACCTCAATTCCGACTTCAATGCTCGTGCGGCCGTCCACGCAGCTCGGCTCGACTGGAAGCCATCGCCCATTCCCGGGGTGGACCGGCGCATGCTCGATCGCATCGGTGACGAAGTGGCACGCGCTACCTCGATCGTTCGCTACGCGCCGCATAGCCGGTTCTCAGCGCACACGCATGGTGGCGGCGAGGAGTTCCTGGTGCTGGATGGCGTATTTCAGGACGAGCACGGCGACTATCCTGCCGGCACTTATGTCCGCAACCCGCCAACCAGCCGACACACCCCCGGTTCTGAGCCGGGGTGTACGCTTTTCGTGAAGCTCTGGCAGTTTGACCCGGATGATCGGACGCCAGTGCGCATCGACACCGACAGCCTCTCGTTCGCGCCTGCGCCCGATGTTCCTGGGGTCGAATTTGCAGTGTTGTACGAGAGCACCGGTGAACTCGTCCTCTTGGAACGCTGGGCCCCTGGCATTAACGTCACGGTGCCTCTTCCCGGGGGTATCGAATTGCTCGTTCTGGACGGCGGCTTTATCGAGGGCGGCGAGGAGTTCACGCGGCTCTCGTGGCTCAGGCTGCCGGCTGGCGCAATGCTGAAAGCCACTGCAGGTCAGGGAAGCTGCAAACTCTGGGTCAAATCAGGTCACCTCGCGCGCGAGCCACACCGGCCAACTGCGCCTTGAGGCGCCGAAACAGGCTCATCACCGTACCGGCGACTCGGCCTGCAGAATGCCGACGACACTGTATCCGGGCCGAGCGTACGAGCGTCCTGAGAGCTACCGTACTCCTAGCTGGCCCCGGGATCCCAGGCACGAATGTGGACGAGGAGATGATCTCGTCACCAGACGGCACAAATCTTGGGAGCGGGCGCAGAGTGAATTACACGCATACTATTTTTACGATAATCCGAAAGACCTCTTCGGGATCGGCCTTGATCTCTCGGACGATAACCAAGAACTCGACAAGATCGATTCGGCGCTGTCCTCGTTCGTAATCCGAGATGAAGGATTGCGGCTTGCCAAGCCGGTTTGCCAGTTCTTGCTGGTTAAGTTCGCTCGCCTACGAGCGTCGGCCAAGCACGCACCGACAATCCTGTGCTCTCGTGGCCTAACCCACACTGATCTAGCCCCAGGTCATGACGACCGGGCGAGATAGTTAAATTGGAAATTTCGATATCGATCGGCGGCGTGACAGGATGGCAACGAGCGGCTGCGATCGCTGCAGCGGCCGCATGCCGATTTCTACCCATCTTTATCCCGAGGTGGCCGCCCACGTGATGCGGGTCAGCGAAACGGCCCATTGGCTCGAATGGCAGGATTGGGCGAACCCGACATTACAGCAGCCTTACGAGGTCAAGGATGGCAGGCTGCACATTCCGGAGTGTGCCGGGCCTCGGAGTGCAGTGGGACGAAAAGGTGGTTGCCGCTCACCCGGCCGACAGCTTCTAGTCCCTGAGCTCGCCGTCTCGGAGTGGCGCTCCTGGGAATAAGCCAAGTCACCGCGCCTCAAAGCGAAAATCGAAATCGTTACGCATTTGGGTCCCTCCTTGCCCGAAGCTCTGGCTGCCAGCGCTCGACCGATGATACATTTGGGTCAAAGAGCGAACGGCCTCGGAATAACAGGCCACCAAATACCCAGTAACCGGGAGGAAATATGGCTACAGCAACTCTGACGCGGCGCACGGTGCTAAATACGGGGGCTCTGGCGACCACGGCACTCCTGCCGCCTTTTGTTCACGGAGCTCACGCAGCCGGCAAGCTGTCTTGCGGCTTTTAGGACCACTGGGTTCCCGGCGCCAACGAGCCGCTCGCCAAATTATGCCGCGAGTGGGCCGAGAGCGAAAAGGTCGATCTGACCATAGACTTCATCACGAGCCAAGGTGACAAGCTCGCGCTAACCGCCACTGCCGAGGCACAGGCAAGATCCGGTCATGACGTCTTGCAAATGTCGGACTGGTATGTGGCCGCGCAGGCCCACAATCTCCAGTCCGTGGATGAGCTAGTGAGCTCGCTAATCGGCGAGCATGGCAAGGTGCTGCTCGGCTCGGAATATATCGGGAAGCACAAGGGCCACTGGATCGCGGTTCCCACGGGTGTCCAAACGACGGGGCAGAATCCGTGCGCTCGCATCGACCATTTCAAGCAATTTGTCGGGCTTGATGTGACCCGGATGTACCCGGCCGGTGCGTCGCCTGACGAGGCGCTCGCCGACGCCTGGACGTGGGACGCTTTTTTGGTTGCCGCCGAGAAGTGTGCCAAGGAGGGATATCCCTTTGGCATGCCGTTAAGCACTTGCAGTGACGCGATCAACTGGGTGAGCGCCGTATTCGCCGGACAGGGCGCGCAGCTGGTCGATGCAGAAGGCAATATCACCGTCAAGTCGAATGAGGTGAAAGAGGTCTTGGCGTGGTTCAAGAAGATCGTGCCGTCTCTTCCACCCAGCGTGTTCGCCTGGGATAACGCGTCCAACAACAAATGGCTGATCTCGGGCCAGGGCGCGCTAATCATGAACCCGCCGGGCGCCTGGGCGGTGGCGGTGCGCGATGCGCCTAAGGTGGCCGAACAACTTTGGACCTTTCATTCGCCGAAGGGTCCAAAAGGCCGCTTCGACCCGTGCAATTTCGGTTTTTGGGGGATCTGGGGTTTTTCCCCGAACGCAGCTGCGGCGAAAAGTCTTCTGAGGCATCTGTCGACCCGTTCGTCAGTTGAAAAGCTCGTCGCCGGAAGCCACGGCGTCGACATTCCACCATTCGAGAAGCTTCGAGACTTCAAGACCTGGGAAGAAGAAAAGCCGCCATCGGGGACGCTTTACAATTATCCGCCGCGCCGGGATGTGACCGCACTGTTGGCCGGCTATCCGGCGCCAACGAGCCTCGGCGCGCAGATGTTCGCGCAAGGCACCATCTGCAAAATGGTCGCCCAGTGTACGCAACAGGGCAAATCGATAGACCAAGCAATCGACTTGGCGCGAACTGAGCTTGAGGGCTTCATGCGGACTTAAGAACTTGGGTGCCGGACGCTCCTCAGAGTGGTACGTTTCAATTGAAAGGGCATGGATCATACGAGCTTTCTGGCACGGGTCGCTGTGCGTGCCGCGGTGAAGCGGAACGGGCCGGGGATGTACGCCGTGATGAACTGAGGAGGTACTTCAATGCCCGAGCGGATCTGGGACAAATTTCTCACCGAGCGCGACAAGGCCGTCTTCGCCGCGGGCGGGTTTGGAGCACGAGCCGGATTCGGCAAACGACCGGCGCTGCTTGTCATTGACGTCAACTGGGCATTCTGCGGCGAGCGGCCGGAGCCCATCCTGGAGTCCATTAAACGCTGGCGGACGTCGTGCGGGGAGGCGAGCTGGGTGGCCCTCGATTACATCAAGGAACTGATAGAGACCGCGCGCGCCAAGGGGTTGCCAGTCATCTACACTACAGGGGAGCGGCGGTCCGACAACTGGGATGCTGGCAGCTGGCGATGGAAGAGCACGCGTGGCGACGAGGCGAGCGGCATCGCCCGAGACGATATCGACGGTAACGAAATCATTGCGGTGATCGCGCCTGGCCCCAAAGACATCGTGATCAAAAAGCAGAAACCGTCTGGTTTCTTTGGGACGAACCTTGCCTCCTATTTGACGCTCCTTGGCTGCGACAGCGTGATCGTTGTCGGGAC
>JAFASL010000488.1 GCA_019244535.1 Alphaproteobacteria bacterium | reverse complement strand
CTCGGGTCGTCGTTAAACAAGACGTCGCCTCCGCCATTCACCTGGATATCGATGAATCCGGGCGCGAGCCAGGCGCCTGGGGGCAGGTTCCAGCTGGGTATTGCGGCCGGCACCTCGCTCCGATCGATGACCGCGCGAATGCGCGAGCCGTGGATGATCACCGCGCTTTCGTCGCGTAGCGACGTGCCGTCGAAGACGTGATCGGCTGCTACCGCGACCTGCATCCTAAGCAAGGCTCAATCGTTGAACATGAAACTACCGCGGCCGTTTGACTATGTAGTGCAACGAGACTGAGCCGCGCCGATGGAAACCGAACGCCATAGCCCTCGCTATAACGCAATCGAGGCCTGGAGTCCCGGGGACATCCTGGACGCGATGATCGAAGGCCAGTTCGCGGCGGTAGCCGCCGTGCGCGCCGCTCGCCCTTTGCTCGAGAAGGCGGCGCTCGCGATTGAGCCGAGGCTGCGCGATGGCGGCCGTCTGGCCTATGCCGGTGCAGGCACCTCCGGGCGCCTGGCCGTTCAGGACGGCGCGGAGCTTATGCCGACGTTTAGCTGGCCTCAGGAACGGCTACTGCTGTTGATCGCCGGCGGCCAAGAGGCGCTGGTTCGATCGGTCGAGGGCGCCGAAGACGAGAGCGAAGAGGCCGTGGGTTTGGTTCGGGGCTTTGGGATGGACCCTCGCGACGTGCTGATCGCGGTTGCCGCGAGCGGGACAACGCCCTTCACCCTCGCCTGTCTGCGAGAGGCAAAGAACCGCGGAGCCCTCACGATTGCGATCGCGAATAACAACGACACGCCGTTGCTTGCCGAAGCCCAGCATCCGGTATGGCTCGACACCGGCCCCGAGCCGATTGCCGGATCGACCCGCATGAAGGCGGGCACCGCGCAACGGATCGCGCTGAATTTATTGTCGTCGCTGGTGATGATCCGCCTCGGGCGGGTCTATCGCGGACTGATGGTCGATCTTCAGGCCGTCAATAAGAAGCTGGTCCGGCGCAGCGAAAAGATCTTGCTGGAGTTGTCGGGCCGCAGCCGCGAGGAGGTACACGATGCGCTCAGCCGGGCCGGCGGAAACGTCAAGACCGCGCTGCTGCTGCTCGAAGGCTGCGACCCTGATGAAGCGGCAAGGATCCTGGCCCGCTCCGGCGGCCAGCTGCGCGCCGCAAAAGCGCTGATCGAGACCCGCCGCGACCCGAGCGGGAAAAGCTAGGTCCTCCCTTCGAATGGTCTGAATATAAGATATAAAGTGTCTCCCCCGAAGGGGGATGACATGCGCCAGACAAGCCAAACCCTCGACACTGCGGAACGTGCTTTCTGGTCGTGGCTGGGGTTCTGGCTACAGATCCTCGTTCTGAGTGTGCTCGCGATCGCCGGCGCGTTTGCTGCCAGCACGGGTGACCGGCCGGGCGATTACGCCTGCGGCATGGCGCTGACCCTGGCTTCGATCGCGCTTGCGTTTTTGCGGCTCAAGCATCGGCTAGACGGAAGGCCCGCGGGCTGGGGTGATTTCCTGCTTGTCGGGGATATGTGGAACCTGGCGCTCCTGATCCCGCTGTTCACGGTAATTGGTCTCGCCGGATTGTTCATCGCCCATGCCTGGGAGAGCGGCGCAATGCACGCGGCAGGGATCGCGCTGTTCATCGCCAGCGGCGCGATCATCTTTCTCAATATGAAGCACGCCTTCGATATTGCGGAGCGGCCGGAGCGCTGAAATGCCGACCGTCCTGTCGATCCAGTCCTGGGTGGCGTGCGGCAATGTCGGCAATACCGCCGCCCTCTTTCCGCTGCAGCGCCTCGGATGCGAGACCTGGTCGCTCAACACGGTAGCGTTCTCGAACCACACCGGTTACGGCAAATGGCGCGGCGCCGCCGTTCCGGCGGAGGAGATCGCCAACCTCTTCGAGGGAATCGCCGAACTGGGGATCCTGCCGCGCTGCGACGCGGTGCTGTCGGGCTATCTCGGCGAGGCGGACGCCGGCCCGGTGCTGCTCGACATCGTCGCCCGGGTCAAGCAGGCGAACCCGCGCGCGTTGTTCGCCTGCGACCCGGTGATGGGCGATGTCGGGCCGGGTTGGTATGTCCGCGCCGGCGTCCCGGAATTCTACCGCGACCGGGCGATCGCCGCGGCCGACATCGTGACGCCGAACCGCTTCGAGCTCGAATGGCTGACCGGCCGCGCTGTCACCACCCTGGCAGACGCCGGCTCGGCAGCGGCTGTGCTGCGCCAACAGGGCCCCGGCATTGTCCTCGTTACCAGCCTCGATCTCGCCGATGACGGCATCGCGGTGGTGGCCGCCGGTTCTGACGGCGTGTGGGCGGTCGAGACGCCGCGTCTGCCGATCGAGGCGACAGGGTGCGGCGATGCCGTCGCCGCGCTCTTCCTCGCCTGGCTGCTCAGAGGCAAGCCGCTGCCGGAGGCGCTCGCCACGACCATCGCCGCGATCTATAGCGTAATCGAAGCGACGATGCGCAGCGGCAATGGCGAATTGGCGCTGGTCGCCGCCCAGGACGAGCTCGTCTCACCAAAGCGCTCCTTTTTACCGCAACAACTCTGAAAGGCTCACAACATGGCAACGCCGGGCAAGATCGCTGTCATCACCGGGGCGGGCAGCGGCATCGGCCGCGCCTCGGCACTGGCTTTGCTGCAGGCGGGCTTCGCCGTAGTGCTGGCCGGACGGCGGCGCGCAATGCTCGAGGAAACCGCAGCCCTCGGTAAAACCCCGCCGCCGCAGACCCTGGTCGTGCCCACCGACGTCTCGGATCCTGCCGCAATCGCCAGCCTCTTCGGTGCCGTCAAGCAGACCTACGGCCGCATCGACCTGTTGTTCAACAATGCCGGGATCAGCACGCGCGGCATCCCGTTCGAGGATCTCACCTACGAGCAGTGGTCGAACGTCGTAGCGGTCAATTTGACCGGTTCGTTCCTGTGCGCGCAGCACGCCTTTCGCATGATGAAGGAGCAGCAGCCGCAAGGCGGGCGTATCATCAACAACGGCTCGGTCTCGGCGCATGTGCCGCGGCGCCACTCGACGCCCTATGTCGCGACGAAGCACGCGTTGACCGGGCTGACCCGCTCACTGTCATTGGACGGGCGCGACTACAACATCGCCTGCGGTCAGATCGACATCGGCAATGCCGCGACGACCCGCAACGAGGACACCGCGCGCGGCCGTCTGCAGGCAACCGGCCGGGTCGAGGCCGAGCCGCGCATCGATGTCGAGCACGTCGCCCGCGGCGTCGTCTACATGGCCACCCTGCCGCTCGAGGCCAACGTCCAGTTCATGACGGTGATGGCGACCAAGATGCCCTATATCGGCCGCGGCTAAGCCGCCCGGCTGCGAGTGAATTGTGATCCCAGCTATTCCCGAATTGACAATTTTTGAGAAATATGGTAAGACTGGCCGTTCTCGAATCCTCATTGGAGAGCTTGATGGCATTGGGTTTGAGCAATTTAACGGTATCCGGAAAGGCGTCCGCCGGAGCGTTGGTCGGCACCTTCTCGCTGCTGAACGCCTCGGGCGTGACAATGCAGGCTAATTTTATATTGGACGACGACTCCGCCGGATTTTTTGGTATTTCCGGAAACAATCTGATCACGATGAACGCTTCGCTTCCGCCGGGAAATTATTCCGTGTCCGTCACTGCAGTAGGCACAAAAACCTATTGGGAAGCCGGGGGGTGCTTCACAATCACGGTGACGCCTAACTGAGACGTATGCAAAAGTCCAGAACGGAGCAGGTTGATACTTAAACCCATTCTCTTTCCTTAATCGGGACAGTACGGCAGCACAGCTACTCGACCGAACCCAGCCCTCGGCGCCTGCCTCGAAACGCGGCACCGATCTTATTAGGACCGGCGGTCGGTACGGAGGATTTGGAGTTATCGTCTCCGTCCCCGAGCTCGATCGAATCCTTCTGTGCCGAGATTGATCTAGACCTCAACAGGCATCGCGCGCTGCAAAGCCAAACGTTAGGACTGCTTACCAAATAGGCGAATTTGATTAGGATCTTCAGATTATGATCGCACTCTCCATTACCACCATTCCACAATATACTGGGGCCGGCACGGTTGTTGGGGCCCTTGCGGTGTACCAGAACGGGGTAGCTATCTCCGGGGCAACATTTCTGATAGAGGACGACCAGTCCGATTTTACTATCAGCGGGGGTAACCTAGCGGTCGGCGGAGCGCTGTCGGTTCCGGGCTATTATAACGTGAAGGTCGATGCAGTTGCGTCCGGTGTTATTATCGATACCGCCGAATTCACAATCAATGTAGTAGCGGTATCACCAGATGGAACGACCATCACAGGCGGAAAAGGTTCGGTGCTCTCGCCTCAAGGCAGCTGGACGTTTGGCACGCAATCGACCGCGACCCCAGGGAATTGGGCTATCTTACTAAACGGCGTCGCCACCGGAAATACCGGGAGCGTAATCGAGATCGCCCATGGCGGAAACGTATACTATAAGGGCATTTCAGGGACTTGGTACCAGTTCGTGCCTAATTATGTGACTGGCGTTTGGATCAAGGGATCAGCGCCGTAAGGTGCGTTGGAACAGAGGAAAGCCATATTCAATTTGAAAGACCCCAGGACGACGGTGTGTTGAACGGAGCCGCCCGTCGCGTATTGCGGTCAAGCCAAACGTGACCGGGTAGCACGCGTCCAGCCTCAGCTCCGATGCCGGAGGGAGGAGTGTGCCCGTCGTCCGGGCCACTTCTCTTCGATCAGACGACACACAGGCCGTTTAAATTTATCTCGCAGGGAGGCGTGCTCGGTGCGCTAGCTTCTTAGCTTCAATTCGCATCAGGGGAGCAAGCTGCCGACGGCTGGACACAGGTGTTTCAGCCCTTTGCAAAACAATACGAAGAGCTTGTAAAAACTGTTATGCTCGCGCATATACGACCTCCCCCTGACTTGCGCTTGCTGCATCCAATGGTTATCTTCCAATTTGTCGACCGCAGCATTGACCAACCGATTACTTGGAACCTGCAGGACACACTCGCCGGGAAAGTCTTTCGGGCAATGTAGCCGATCCGAGCAGATGATCGGTGTACCGCACGCCAAAGCTTCACCAAACACGCGCGGCAGGCCCTCATCGTCAGCACAATGGAGCAGAATTCTCGTTCTGTGCAGAAGATCTAGGACCTGTTCGTTTGGGATTGCGCCCGCCAGCGTTATGTTGTGCTTTTGCGAAAACAAATCGTGCAGTCTTGTCCTGAGTGGTCCATCGCCGACAATGGAAACACTGATGTGCGACGGCACTTGGGCCAGCAGATCTAGCTTTTTTCGCTCTATCAACTCACCAATCGCGACCAGATCGATGTCACGCGTCACGAATGTGGATGATCTAGAGTTCAGGTGCAGCCAATTGATATATTTCGGCAAAACTGCGTGATGCGTTGCCTGCGTGGTGAAACTCGCGAAAAGCGACCGCTGCTCCGCAAATTCATAGAAAACAGCAGAACAGGATTTCATTGAGTCATCGCGCCACCTCCCTCCGAGGATCGCTATGAATGAACTCTGTGGCAACTCGGATCGAACTGCCTCTACGACCATCTTGTTCATGATGTAGCCGAACCCTTTGATGGCAACTACCTCGGGCGCAAAATATTTGATCGACGCCAGCAATTTTTGCGAAG
>JAFASL010000464.1 GCA_019244535.1 Alphaproteobacteria bacterium | reverse complement strand
GCCGACCCATCATCGATACATGCAAGAATTCACGGTCCGACCCCAGCCCGATGATCCGCGACTGACTCGCACCGTAGCGGGAATCAATCATGAAGGACGGCCGGTCGACACCGCTGTCGTCATGGAGCGGCCGCTGACCCTGTTTCTGAACGGCCGCGAGATCATCACTATGATGACGATCGGCGATTATCCCGACTACCTCGCGGTCGGCTATCTGTTGAACCAGAACATGCTCCTCGCCGATGACCGTATCACCGGCATTGACTTCGACGAGGAGCTCGAGACGGTCGTGGTGCGCACCGACGGCGAAACCGATTTCGAGGATAAGCTGAAAAAGAAGACGCTCACCTCAGGGTGCGCGCAGGGCACGGTGTTCGGCGATTTGATGGAGAAGTTCGAGGAGGTAAGGCTCGACCCGAACGCAGTCTTGCGGACGTCCTGGCTCTATGCGCTGACCCGCAAGATCAACACCGCGCCGAGCCTTTACCTCGCGGCCGGAGCGATCCATGGCTGCGTGCTGTGCGAAGAGGACCGGCCGCTGATCTACATGGAGGACGTCGGCCGGCACAACGCAATCGACAAGATCGCCGGTTACATGCACCTGCATCGCATCCCCGCGGCCGGCAAGATCTTTTACACCACCGGCCGGCTGACCTCCGAGATGGTCATCAAAACCGTGCAGATGAGCATACCGATCCTGATCTCGCGCTCCGGTTTTACCGCCTGGGGTGTCGACCTCGCGCGCCAGGCCGGCTTGACCCTGATAGGGCGCGCCAAAGGCACGCGTTTTGTCGCGCTCGCCGGCGGCGAGCGCATCGTCTTCGACGAGGATTTGCGGTCGGTTCACGAGGAGCACCCTCGCCTCTCACGCAAGGCGAGCGTCGAGGAGGACGCGGCGTGAAAATTGTCGGCCTGCTGCTCGCCGGCGGGCAATCCCGCCGGATGGGTGGAGGCGACAAGGCCTTGCGGGTCATCGGCGGGGTGTCGCTGCTCGAGCGGGTGATCGAGCGGCTGCAGCCGCAGGTCGAGACGTTGGTGCTCAGCGCGAATGGCGATCCGGCCCGTTTCGCGCGGTTTGCCCTGCCTGTAGTGGCCGACAGCGTACCCGGTTACGCCGGGCCTCTGGCCGGGATCCTGGCCGGGCTCGACTGGACCGCCGAGCATCGGCCTGATTGCGCGCACGTGGTCAGCGCCGCGACCGATGCTCCATTCCTGCCGAGAGATCTCATCTCGCGGCTTGTGCGCGAGATGGAGGATGCCGGTGCAGAACTCGCCTGCGCCGCGTCGGGCGGTCAATCGCACCCGGTGATCGGGCTATGGCCGGTGAGGCTGCGCGAGGATCTGCGCCGCGCCGTCGCCGACGAGGCAGTCCGCAAGGTGGATGTGTGGACGGCACGCTACCGGCTCGCGACCGTCCCCTTCGGGGACGAGCCGATAGACCCCTTTTTCAACGCCAACCGGCCGGAAGATCTCGCGACTGCCGCGGCGCTGCTCGCGCTCGAAACCGAGACGCGGCAGGCTAGTGAAACGCCTTGAGCGTATTCAGCAGCGTTTGCACCACGCCCCAGACGAGCGGAATGCCGACGAAACCCCAGGCCAGCGCCAGCTTGATGCCGTTGCCCGTGCTGCCGGTTTGCCGAGCGGTCTGCATCATTTGCTCCCAAACACCGGTGCCGCGGCGACTTCATCCTCGGCCGCCACCGCGCGCATGTGAAAACGCTCGTGCACCGGTTTGACAAGGAGATTGCAGATAAAGCCGACTACCAGGAGCGCCGCCATTACATACATTGTGACGTTATAGGCCTGGGCTGGCGCGACCCCATGGGTGACGTTGTACTCGCGGATGTAGTTGACGAGGACCGGTCCGAAGATCCCGGCCATCGACCAAGCGGTCAGCAACAATCCGTGGATGGCGCCGACATAGCGCGTCCCGAACATGTCGCGCAGATAGGCCGGGACCGTGGCAAACCCGCCGCCATACATGCTGAAAATTACGGCATAGCAAAGGACGAAAAGCGCGACGCTGCCGATCGCGCCGGCATAGGGGACGAGGGCGTACAAGGCCGTGCCGAGCGCAAAGAAGACAAAATAGGTGTTTTTTCGGCCGATATAGTCCGAGGTCGAAGACCAGATGAAGCGGCCGGCCATGTTGAACAGGCTGAACAGCCCGACGAGGCCAGAGGCGGCGACAGCGGTGATCTGTCCGCGGAACATTTCTTGGCTCATTGCCGAAGCCTGACCGAGCACGCCGATCCCGGCGGTAACGTTGAGGCAAAGGATCCACCAGATTAGCCAGAATTGCGGCGTCTTGAGCGCGTCGTAAACAAAGACGTTCTCGGTCGTGATAAGCCGCTTCGGCTGGACCGGCGCGACATAGCCTGCGGGGGCCCAGCCGGGCGGAGGCACGCGCACGATCGCCGCGCCAACCATCATGAAGCACACATAGATCATACCGAGCGCAATAAAGGTTTCGGCGACGCCGACATGGGTCGGTGTCGAAAACCGGCTCATCAGCCAGACCGAGAACGGCGAGGCGATGAACGCGCCGCCGCCAAAGCCCATAATCGCCATTCCGGTCGCCATTCCGGGCCGGTCCGGAAACCAGCGGATCAACGTCGACACCGGCGAGATGTAGCCGATGCCGAGCCCAATCCCGCCCAACACGCCGTAACCGAGATAAACGATCCACAGCTGGTGCAGATAGACCCCGATTGCCGAGAGAAAGAAGCCGCCGGACCAGCATAGTCCGGCGGTGAACATCGCGCGGCGTGGCCCGCCCTCCTCGACCCAGTGGCCGAGAACGGCAGCCGAGGCGCCGAGGAAAAAGATGGCGAGACTGAAGATCCAGCCCAACTCGGTGAGCTTCCAATCGTTCGGGGCCGATTGCGTGATGCCGATGAGCTTGGTCATCGGCAAATTGAAAACGCTGAATGCGTAAGCCTGGCCGATACACAGATGAACGCACAGGGCCGCCGGCGGAATGAGCCAGCGGCTGTACCCCGCCGCTGCCACGGTATGATCCCTGCTCAGAAACGACAACACCGCCATGCTTCCTCCCATCTCGTTATCCGATGCCGTCGCGATTGCCTTTTCAACACCGGCGGATCCAGCAAAATCCACGATCTCAATACACGGGTGAGCTCCGTCCATCAACCAACCCCGCGGAGGTTTTGCTCGCTCTTACATTGAACGTCCTTGCCTTTGGACGGCCTTCTGACGCACGCGCTGTTATCAGGGTGCGTTGAGAACCCAAGCGGATGATCGCAGATGACCCGGCCCGGCTCCGACCGTTTCACGGCGCAGACGGCTGTCGCTGGCGCTGTCGGGCTCTCGCCTTTCGCAGCCCGATTTCGCAACACCGCCGGGCCCTGCGCAGTTGACATTCGCGTCGTCGAATTGCTCGCGGCGCGCCTGTGTCACGAATTGAGCGGACCCATTGCCGCGATCAACAACGGGGTCGAACTGCTCGCCGAGGAAGATCCGGATCTCGCCTCACAGTCCAGCCCAGCCTTTCTGCAGGACGCTGCGGCACTGGTCAGCGACAGCGCGCGCCGGGCGCGGTCTCGGTTGCAATTCTACCGTTTTGCTTATGGGTTCAGCTCGGGCTCGGTGATCGCAGGCCCGGCACCCGATAAACTTGCCATGGACTTTTTCGCAGCGACCCGGATCCTCGGCGATTACGCCGACGGTATCCGGATGCTGCCGCCCGACTGGCAGAAGTTAGCCTGCAATCTGCTCTGCGTCGGCGCCGATTTGCTGCCGCGCGGAGGACGATTGGTTCTAGTTGAAGATCCGCTGACCCTGGACGCGTTCGACGAGGCTGCCGCCCTGTCCGCCGAAACGCATGCGGCGCTGACCCTCGCTGCGCCCATTACCCAACTCACCCCGCGGACGGTGCAACCCTACTTTACCGGCCTGCTCGCCAAGGCGCTCGATGGCTCGTTAATCGCCACCTCGGAGCCCGGGCGGGTCCGGATTAGGGTGATCACCCCGGACCGCCGTACGGTCTGAGGGTTCTGGCCGCTAGGCTGCCGCCGAACCCCGCCGGGCAGCCGATGTATCGATGCTGGCGCTGGCCGCCGACGGGCTTACGGTCGGCATGGGATCTCGTAGAACATAGCCGCGGCCCCATACCGTTTCGATGTAATGGCTGCCGCCGGTCGCCTGGGCGAGCTTTTTGCGCAGCTTGCAGACAAAAACGTCGATGATCTTGAGCTCCGGCTCGTCCATTCCCCCGTATAAGTGATTGAGGAACATCTCCTTCGTCAACGTCGTGCCCTTGCGCAGGCTGAGGAGCTCGAGGATCCCGTATTCCTTACCCGTGAGGTGCACCGGCTGGTCGTCGACCGAGACGACCCGCGTATCGAGATTGACGACCAGCCTGCCGGTCTGGATGGTGGATTCGGAGTGGCCTTTCGACCGCCGCACGATCGCCTGGATGCGCGCAATAAGCTCGCGCCGGTCAAACGGTTTGGTCAGGAAGTCGTCGGCGCCAAAACCCAGCCCCTTGATCTTGTGGTCGAGCTCGGCCAGTCCCGAGAGGATCAGTATTGGCGTGCGAACCCGCGCGGTGCGCAGCCGCCGCAGCACCTCATAGCCGTCAATGTCGGGCAGCATCAGATCCAGCAGAATAATATCGTAGTCGTAGAGCTTGCCGATCTCTAAACCATCCTCTCCGAGATCGGTCGTATCACAAATAAAACTCTCGTTAATCAGTATCATTTTGATGCTAGCTGCCGTCTGTGCATCATCCTCGACTAGAAGCACGCGCATTGGAACCTCCGGGTTCGGCCGGTTGTAACGCCGGCGGGCCTTGGTTAACCAGAATTGCCAGGATTAGTTAACAAGTCGTTTACTGGTAATTCCGAAGTGCTGGTCGCGCGATCGGGAGATCGCAAAGTTAAGCGGGGCTGATCGCTTCCGCCGCGTGAGGACGCGAATGTGTTCCGCGCTCGCGAAAGCCAACGCGACGTCTTGCTGTGGACACCCGCATACAAGCTCCATCAAATCCCTCTCTTTCCGCGCTCGCCGGCGCGAGCTGTCGATCAATCGGACGCTTTGCGGTCGAGGAGTGTGAACTGCGTCACACTGCTCAACAATTTTTCATCTGATGCACCCTGCCAAATGCCAATGGCGGTACAACCTGCTGTCGCTGTTTTAACCGTTCGTTAATCAACGCCTTTGGGCCGCGACTCTCACTACCCATTGGGCGTCAGTTATCCGTCCGTGAGCAACGGCTTGCACCGGAAATACTTCCGATCCATCCGCAGCTTAACTTGGCGACAAAGCTTTCCCTGCACCACTAGTCCATTGGACTGGGTCCTTTCCACGAATGATTTCTTCCAGGTCTTATTTGAATTAATCGTGTTGGTCGGCACGTGTCGCAAATTTTTTTTGAAAACGCACAACACATCTGCGACGAGCTCCTGACCGGGTGCTGGCCATCGGAGTGGGAAATCCTCGCCTGCCGCGTCCCTAATGTCGCCGGCGGTTTCCGGCCCGAGGCGCGGCGAGTTGCAGCTGAACGTTCTCCAGCGACTACCAGGCTTCTCTCGGCGAAGGTCAATCGCCCGGCTCTTCCCACCGGTGCCCCACCGATTTTCGCATCACTCATCCGCGGCGCGTCGATCAAGCGCCACGGCCTTTCGCCATCGTCGGCCAACCCTCTGCCGTTAATTTCGTTCCACAAGCTTCTTCGAGCCCGGGCCGTTGAAAGATCCGGAGTTGCCACCCGGCATTAACAGATCTTAGGCCCGCTGCGCCTCTGTGATCATCTTGCATGACTATGGAATCACGAGCGGATTGCACACCGCCGCCACCGTTGGTACTCCCACACTGATTTTGCCGGACGCGACCAGTTCGGGTGGGCACTCTGACCAGGGTTGCCGTCTGTGGCGCCGACTTATAATGGCGGCGGCTTTGGCGTCCAGTCTTCTGCCGGCTCGTACCCGACCCTGACCTTGGTGTTTATGGCGGTTCTTAGTGCAATGGCAGGATGATGGCCTCTTGTAGTCCGAATCCGGCGTTCAGCTTGTCTTGGTTAGCACTACGGCGGATGCATTCCACAACAGTCACGGCTATGCCCCGACCGGTTCTCTTGGCCTGACTGGCGGCTGAACAGCCCACTTGGGGAGTGCCAGGACAGCGATGCCGAATATCCCCGGTATTGCCATCGCGCTCTGGCGGTTCCAGAGCCGATGTCGGTGTTGTTGCTGATATCGGCCTTCTGTCTGCGGCGCGACCGGCATACTGCGAAGCGGCACCGCGACCCGGTAGTAGCCGGATTGGTGAGCGGCTCTGTTCCACAATGCCGCCGGAACGCTGGCGTCCCCGGCAGGACTCGAACCTGCGACCCACAGTTTAGGAAACTGTTGCTCTATCCTGCTGAGCTACGGGGACCCCAGAGGAGAATACGCCGATGTGCAGGCTGCCGCCAGACAGAGACCTCAGACCATGACGTCCGCGGTCTCCTGTGCCGGTTGGGCAAATCGGCCTCCCACCTCCGCCTGGCGCAGAAAGGATTCCATCATCGATAATATCCAGAGCGCGGCGCTGTGGTCGCGCTCGCGGGATTCATGCTGGTCGAGCAGCGTCGAGATCGTGTCGGTGTCGAACAAGCCGGAGTCGCGCAGCACTGGCCCCAGCAAGGTGTCGCGCAAGCGCCGGCGCAGCGGTCCGCGAAACCATGCGGCGAGCGGCACGGCAAAGCCCTGCTTCGGCCGATAGAGGATCTCGCTCGAGACATGCGGCTCGAGTGCGGCCTTGAAGACGTGCTTGCCTTCGCGGCCATGCAGTTTGAAATGCGGGGGCAGTCGCGCCGCCCACTCGACGAGGGTGTGGTCGAGCAGCGGGACGCGCACTTCGAGTGAACTGGCCATGCTGGCTCGGTCGACCTTGGTCAGAATGTCGCCGGGGAGGTATGTCTTGAAATCGGCATATTGCACCTGCGACAGCGGATTCTCGCTGGTGCACCGGCGCATATGAGTGCGCAGTACCTCGACGGCATCGTACTCCTGAAGTTCGCGTGCGAGGCTACGGCTGAACAGCCGTCGGCGCAGCTCGGTGCTGCAAATCGAGACCGAAGAAAAATAGGCCTCTACCGTTTCGCGCGCGAGTTCCTGCAGTGTCGCCTTGGCGCGCAATGGACGGGGCGCCCAGTCGAGCTTGGGGTAGAGCGCGCCAGCAATGCCGAAGAAAGCGCGCCGCCAGCTCGCCGGAACCAAGCGCCGCACCTGCTCCTCGAAGCAATGCCAGCGGTAACGGCGATAGCCGGCGAACACCTCGTCGCCGCCGTCCCCGGACAACGCCACCGTGACGTTTTCGCGCGCCATGGCGCAGACCCGAAAGGTCGGGATTGCCGAGCTGTCGCCGAACGGCTCGTCATAAATTGTTGCCAAACGGTCGAGCAGGTCGAAGGAGTTGGGGTCGACCTCTCTGACATGGTGATCGGTCCGGTAGCGCCGGGCGATTTCGGCCGCATAGGCCGACTCGTCCCACCCTTTTGTTCCGAACGCGATCGAGAAGGTGCTGACCGGCCCCGTCTGAAGCCCTGCCATCATCGCCACGACACCGCTCGAGTCGACACCACCCGACAGAAAGGCGCCGAGCGGGACATCTGCTATCATCCGCATGCGGACGGATTCGCGCAGCCGCGCGACGAGCTCCTCCTCGGCCTCTTTACGGCCTATTGAGGTGCCGTCCACAAAGCGCACATCCCAGTAGCAACGCGGCTCGGGCAATGGCTCACCGCGCCTGACGACGAGCGAGTGGGCCGGCGCGAGCTTCTTGACGCCGAGATAGATCGATCGCGGATCCGGTATGTACCCGTAAGCAAAGAACTCTTCCACAGCTTGCGGGTCCAGTCGTCGGTCGATGTCCGGACTAAGCGCCAGCGATTTCAGTTCCGACGCGAATAGCAGCCGGCCATCTCCGGTCACACTATAATAAAGGGGTTTCTCGCCCAGCCGGTCGCGCGCCAGGAATAGGGCCTCCTGACTTGCGTCCCATAGCGCAAACGCGAACATCCCGTTGAAGCGGTCGAGGCACGCTTCGCCCCACTCCTCCCACGCGTGGACAATGACCTCGGTATCGGAGCGCGTCCGGAAAATGTGGCCGAGCGCTGTCAGCTCCGCCATAAGGGGCTGAAAATTATAGATCTCGCCGTTGAAGACGACGCAAACCGTGGCGTCCTCGTTGAATTGCGGCTGATTGCCGGTGACGAGATCGACAATTGCAAGCCGGCGGTGACCCAAGCCAATTCCCGGCGCATGATGGAAACCGTCACCATCGGGTCCGCGATGGGCGATGAGCCCGGTCATCTGCTGCAGCAGGGCTCGGTCAACATCGGCGCGCCCACGCAGATCAAAAATTCCGGCTATGCCGCACATTTCTTGGACCCCGGTATGGCTGAGCGATCAAAGTCGACCCGGATACGCCCCTCGAATTGCCTGATCAGATATTCGAGGGTGAGAATACGTGCGGTCTGAGCGGGATCGGTGACGCGGTCGAGCTGGAACAGCTCGGTCATTGTTTGGACGCCGCCCGGCAGTGCGGCGTCGCGATATTTCTGTTGCAGATAATCCGGCCATTCCGCGGGCCGCCGTACCCGGTTTTTGACGCGATATGCAAAGCGGCGCAGCCAAGGCGGGCGCAGATAGGTGGCATAGTCGGTGAGCCGGCGCGCCAGCGGCGGTGGTCCACTGAAATCGTGGCCGTAGCCGGACGGGTACGACGCGAGGCGCGGGTCTGCGCGGCGGATCAGCTCCGCTTCATAGGCTCCGTGGTTTTTCCAGGCGATCGGGATAGTGCTCGCATGCTCGGTAACCGGCCGTTCGAGAAAGGGCAACGCCACAAAGCCAAACGTATTGTTGATGTTGTTGATCCTGCCATCCCAGGCGCGGCACCGAAAATAATGGTAAAGCCATTCGACCAAAGGCCGCGGCAGCGATGGCTTCCCGCCGCCGATCAGCGTCGCTAGTTTGTCTTCGAGCTTACGGAAATAGTCCTCCTGGGCGAAGGCATCCGTACACGTCTCCGGATCGAACTGACTGTAGAAGGACCAGAGGATCTCACGCGGCGTATACGTCCGGTCCAGCAGATAAAAGAAGTTGCGCCAGATCTCGCCGCCACCGCCGTTCAACGCAATGGCATTCCCGTTCACTCGGCTGGCGCGCTGCGCGCGTTCGGCGCCATTCGTGAAAATGCCGCTCCAGGTATACCCGTCGGAGGCGAGGAAATTTTCGTAGGCGACGGCGCCGAACTCCTCGGGGGGAAAGGCCAGCTGCTTGTCCTTGTCGACAATTTCCAGGGCAAAACCTTCGCCCTCTGCGATCGTTCGCGCCAGCATTACGTCCTTATCGCCCGGCGGACCATACACATAAATCCGAGGGTTGATCCCGTGGCGCCGCAGCAACGCCAGGATCAAGCGCGAGTCGTAACCGCCCGAAAGCGCGCAGGTTACGCGGTCGCCGAAACTCGCCGCGACCGCCGCGAAATAGCGGTCGAGCAGCTGCATGCTCTGCCCCACCGTCGCCTCGAAGGGCTCACCCGATACAATCGCCGGCGTCGGCAATGGTTGGGTGTGGATCTCCAACCGCTCCTTGCCAACCGCAATGGTTGCGTTCACGGGCGCGAGCAGGATTTCCTCAAACACCGTAGCGTTGCCCGATACTACGCCGTTGAACACGTATTCGCAGGCGCCTTGGGTGCCTAATGTCACCCGATCGAGGACCGAGGCGATTGCGAGAAACGAGGACGACGCAACGCGTCGAGCCTCATCATAGAACACAAGAAAGCCGCCAAAGCCGTCCGGAACGATCTCCGTCTCGCCATCTTTGTGCAAAATCACCGCATAATGGCCGAGCGCCTTGTCGCGTGTTGAGTATTGGCGGCTGTAGTCGCGATAAAAACCAGCCGCCGCAGGTGTGCCGACCATATCGTCATAAATCAGCGTCCCGCAAGCGCAGACGAAATCACCATTGGAAAATTGCTGGAACGCCGGCTCGCTGGCCTGGCGCTTGGGATACACCGCCAGCAGAAAGTCTGCGCCTTGCACGATACGTGGCGCGGGCATCCCCATTCGCGCAAATGCCGCAAGTGCCGCTGCCTGTGCCAGCGAGCGGTCCTCGCCAGGCGCTCTATGCAGGAGAACAAAGCCGCCCATTCGCCGACGCGTTTCCTTCAGTGTGCTCGGCCGGGGGAGAAAATCCGCGAATACTCGGAAAACATTCGCTCTTGCGAAAATTCTGCAACTGCGCGGCGACGATTGGCCGATCCAAGGGCACGCCGCCTTTCCGGGCTGCTCAGCAGCCCGCTGAGCGCCGCAGCGAAAGCCCCCAGGTCATCGCGGTTCACGATGAATTCCCGGTTCTCTTCGCTCACGATTTTCCGTACGTCTCCGACATCGACCGCTGCAATAGCGCGGCTCGCCGCCATCGCCTCGAGCAGTGCATTCGGCATTTGCTCTGTATCGGACGACAACGCAAAGATGTCAAACGCGCCAAGCACAGACTCCGGAGCTGTCTGACCGGTAAAGAGGATGCGCTCGGCAATGCCCAGCTCCTTGGCCAGCCGCTCGAGTGGCACCCGTTCGATGCCATCTCCTGCGATGACGAGGCGCAACGGTTGCTGAAAATCCAGCATGGCGAAAACGCGAAGCAGCCGCGCGATGTTCTTTTCCGGGCGCAGCGGCGCGACTGTGCCGATTACCATTTCGCCCGGCCGACGTTCGAGACCGGGCACGCCATCGGTGACCGGGACAGCAAAGCGCGCCGTGTCGACGCCGTTTGGGATATAGGCGATCCGTGCGGCGGGCAATCGCCAAACGCGGCACGCAATGTTCTCGAGCCGGCGGGAGGGGACCACGACCAAGCCGCAGCGCGCGAGTGCCCATCGCCGAAAGAGTACGCGGCGTGGGATCTGCATATCTGCCTCACCCTTGCCGAACCCGGATTCCAGATGCACATGCCGCAAAACCGGCGAGAAGCGGGCGGCTGCCGCCCATTCGATTGCCCCCCAATTGTAGGTTAACAGGAGATCCGGCCGCAGCCGGCGCAGGACGATGACGCCTGCCGCCAAATTTTGAAACGGCCCTCGAGTTGTGGCGCGCACCGGCATCAGGTCTAGGCTGAGATCGTCGGAAAGTCCCGCTGCAGCGTCGAAGTTGTTGTCCAAGGCAATGACCGTGTGGCGGAATCGCTTGCCAAGATGATTTATTATGCGAACCATGCGCAGCGGTACGCCGCCGATCCCAAAGCTCGGAAAGACGTGCAGTAGGTGCTCACAAGACAGGGCGTGGACGGCCGTGCCGACCGCTTCGGGAAATATCGTGGTCGCGGGCATTTGCGTTGGGCTGGAGCCCCGCTCAGCCGGGCCCCGTAAATTCGCTGCGTTGGTAAGAATGTTAACTCCTTTAAGTATTCTGCAACAGGTTTGCGGCGTGAGGTACCGTTCATTATGTGGCATAGTTGAGGCTGCAGTGTTATCGCTCGGTTACCGTGTCGGGCTTTTTCGAAACCTCGGCGTTTTTATCGACGGCCTGCACCGCTCGGGATCCGAAACTGCCGCATTCGTAGCAGCGGCAACCTGCTGAACCTTTCAGTTGAGGCATGCTCGACCCTGATACCTGGAGCGCGATCCACTGGCCGGCCGAGCAGAAGCCGATGCTGGTTGTGGTCGTCGATACGGAAGCCGAATTCGACTGGAAGGCCGCCCGGCCACGCCGGGCAATGGGGGTTACTTCGGTCAAGTGCCAGGATCGCGCCCAACGGATCTTCGAAAAATACGGCGTCAGACCGACCTTAGTTCTCGATTACCCGGTAAGCAGCACACCGGAAGCCTATGAATTCATCCGTCAACTGCATCGTTCCGGCGCGTGCGAGATCGGCGCGCACCTGCAGCCCTGGGACAATCCGCCTCTTGTCGAGCAGATTACCGACGAAAATTCCTATCCCGGAAACCTTCCCTCCGCGCTTGAACGCGAGAAGCTGGTACAACTCACCCAGAGCATCGAGACCAATATCGGCGTGCGTCCGCGGATCTACAAAGCAGGTCGATACGGTGTCGGGCAGGCGACCGCAGGAATCCTTGCCGAACTGGGGTATGAAATCGATGTGAGTGTCGTCCCGGGCACCGATCTCACTTACGAGTTCGGGCCCGACTTTTCGCGTTGCCGCGCCAACCCCTACTGGTTCGGCGAAAACCCGGCGCTACTCGAGATCCCGCTTTCAATCGGCTACACGGGCCTGCTGGCCGACACCGGAAACGTGGCCTACACGTTGACGATGAACGAGCGTCTGAAGGCGTTGCACGTACCTGGGATCCTGGCACGCCTCGGCCTCGTCGAACGCATCACCCTGACGCCGGAAGGGATTTCCTTCGAAGAGCAACGCCGGCTCACCCGAGCCCTGCTGCGCAAAGGTCACCGCGTTTTCAGTTTTACGTATCACAGTCCCTCGCTCGCACCGGGCAACACGCCCTACGTACGCAGCGAAGCGGATCTTCATGCTTTTCTGGAAAGGATCGAACGGTACTTACGCTTTTTCATCGAGGAAGTTGGTGGTCGTGCCGCCACTCCCTTTGAGGTGAAGGCGCTGGCCGAGCGATGTGCCGCCCCAGTCGTCCGCCGCCCGGAACGAACCCGCAAACCCGGCTGGGCGCGGTAACCTAGGTCGGCTCTTCGGCGCGGCGTTAGCTGGAGCGGTCCGCACCGGCTTCCGTTAGTGCTTCCAGCGGACGTTTCGCCATGCGGCTGGCAGACTCGGCGATCTTTACGCTCTGATCTAGAAACGCCCGCATGTTGTCACGCAGCAGTTTGGCCTGTATTTCGAGCATTTCGTTGAAGGTTCGCGCCCGCATTAAGGACCGGCTCGCCTCCGAGGTGTGCCGCATAACCTCCTCGGCATACCGGGTCCACGCCGTCGTGATCTCTTGCGCGCACTCGGCAACGGCCGACCCCGACCGCTGTGCGGCGCTCGCCGCGGCTGCCGAAGCGGCAGCCGTCTCGCGTGCTCCCTGCTCACCGAGTTGGATCGCGGGCTCAGCGCTCCGCCCGGTTTCCTTTGCAGCTTGCAGCCCCGCTTGTCTCGACTCTGCCATGTCGGCCTCCATGCCGGTTCCTGCCACTAACGCTGGGAATAGCCTGGCGCTCCGCCGGATTAAGCTTTTCTTGTGCAAAGCTCCGCAGCATTTGCGCCGTTGCAAAAACGGTGTATGTCGGCGACTTATCTGCGAGGATCGAGCACGCCGGCCCCTTGGGCTTCATGAGGAACTCCCATGATTCACCCTGTGATCCTGTCGGGTGGTTCGGGCACACGGCTGTGGCCGATGTCGCGCACGCTTTACCCGAAACAGCTGCTTGGCCTTCTCGGGCACGACAGCCTGCTGCAGCAGACGGTCCGCCGGGTTGCTGGCCGCCAGGGTTTTGCCGCCCCCTTGCTCGTCGCGAATGAAGAACACCGGTTCATCATTGCCGAACAACTGCGCGAGATCGCGGTCGCGCCGCGCGCATTGCTGCTTGAACCAATCGGCCGCAATACGGCGCCCGCGGCCTGCATAGCCGCCTTGACGCTCAGCGAAGCGGAACCCGATCCGCTGATGCTGGTGATGCCTTCCGACCACACTATCCGCGATGTTGCAGGCTTTGAGGCAGCCATCGAGCGGGCCGTTGTTGCGGCCCGCGCCGGCGCGCTGGTCAGCTTTGGGATTGCGCCGGAGCGCGCCGAGACCGGCTACGGCTACATACGGCGCGGCGGCCCGCTCGAAGGGGCGGGTGGTGTCTTTGCGGTAGGCGAATTTGTCGAAAAGCCTGGCCCTGAACAGGCGCGCGCCTTTGTCGCGTCGGGCGAGCATTCTTGGAACAGCGGAATCTTCCTGTTTCCCGCCAACGTTTATCTCGACGAGATGGAGCGGCTGCGGCCCGACATAGTCGCCGCCTGCCGCAAGGCATTGGCCGCGGCTCAGCGCGACAACGACTTCATCCGCCTGGGCCGCGAGGAGTTTGCGGGCTGCGCGAGCGACTCCATCGATTATGCCGTCATGGAGCACACCAGGCGCGCCGCGGTGGTCCCGGTCAGCATGGGGTGGAGCGATGTCGGCTCCTGGGACGCGCTTTGGGAAATGGGCGCCAAGGACCAGAGCGGCAATTCGATCGAGGGCAATGTCGTCGCCGAGGACACGCGCAATTGTTATTTGCGGTCAGAGGCCGGGCTCGTCGCGGCGATCGGGATCGAGGATCTCGTCGTTGTCGCGACCGCCGACGCGGTCATGGTGGCTCCCCGCAACCGCACGCAGGACGTCAAAAAGCTCGTCGCCCGGCTGGTGGAAGACCGCCGCGACGAAGCCGATGCGCTACCGACCGTCCACCGCCCCTGGGGCAGCTTCACCTCGATCCACAACGGCCACCGTGTGCAGGTCAAGCACATCATGGTCAAGCCGGGCGGCAAGCTGTCATTGCAGATGCACCATCACCGCGCCGAGCATTGGGTCGTCGTTCAGGGCACGGCAAAGATCCGCCGCGGCGACGAGGAGATGATGCTGTCCGAGGACCAGTCGACCTACATTCCCATCGGCACCGCGCATCGGCTGGAAAACCCCGGAAAGATCCCTCTGCACCTGATCGAGGTGCAATCGGGAAGCTATCTCGGCGAGGACGACATCATCCGGCTCGAGGACAGCTACGGCAGAAGCTAGTCCGGTT
>JAFASL010000422.1 GCA_019244535.1 Alphaproteobacteria bacterium | reverse complement strand
ACCACATCACCGCCGAGGGCCCCGACAGCGATCTGACGCCCGCGATGGTCCTCGGCGAAGTCGTTCCGGCATTCGAGCGCTTGCGCGAGCAAGGCAAGACGCGTTTCTGCGGCATCACCGCCGTCGGCGACACCCCTGCCCTACACGAAGTGGCGGACGCTCGAACGTTCGACACCGCGCAGGTCAGCTACAATCTTCTCAATCCGAGCGCCGGTGTGACCGTCGCCCCCGGTTACCCGGCGCACGATTTTGGCAATCTGCTCGCGCACACCAAAGCCGCCGATATGGGCGTCATCGCGATACGAGTGCTGGCCGCCGGCGCGCTGAGCGGGACCGCGGAGCGACACCCGCTGGGCTCGCCCAGTGTCGAGCCGATCGGCTCGGGTTCGTCGTACCGGATCGATGTCGAGCGCGCGCGGCGGCTCGAGCCGCTGGTTCGCGACGGTTTTGCCGACAGCTTGATCGAGCTGGCCGTGCGTTTCGTCATTTCTCACCAGGCCGTATCGATAGCGTTGGTCGGCTGCTCGACCCTCGAACATCTGGAATACGCCGCCGCCGCGGCCAATAAGGGACCGCTGCCTCGCGAGGCCCTCGAACGTATCGCCGCGGCCCAGAAGAGCTATGTCGGTGAGGCTCGGTGATTAACGAGACGGTTCCGCCAATGTCCCGAAGGGCGCGAATGACGCGGCCAATCGCTGCGATGCTGGCTGTCCTTGCGATCGCATTACCCGCGACTGCGGAGGACACCCCGAAATCGGGCGGCACTTTGACCTATATGATCCCGGCCGATGCCCCGCCGAGCCTCGACGGCCACCGCGAGACGACCTTTGCGACAGTCCACTCGGCGGCGCCCTTCTACAGCGTGCTGATCCGGGTCGATCCGAACAATCCGGCTTCAACGACCGATTTTGTCTGCGATCTCTGCACGGCGATGCCGAAGCCGACCGACGACGGCAAGACCTACACCTTCAAGATCCGCAGCGGCGTCAAGTTCCACGACGGCTCGCCGCTGACCGCCGCGGATGTAGCGGCGAGCTGGAACGCGATCATCCACCCGCCCGAGGGCGTGACGAGCGCGCGCGAGAGCTATTTCGTCATGGTCGACAAAGTCGAAGCCCCCGACCCTTCGACCGTCATCTTCCGTCTGAAATTCGCGACAAACGCGTTTATGCCGGCCCTCGCCGATCCGTTCGCGTGGATCTACAAGAAGGAAATCCTCGACAAGGACCCGCACTGGTACGAGAAGAATATCCTCGGCTCTGGCCCCTTCAAATTCGCCGGGCTGGAGATCGGCCAGTCGATGAAGGGGGTGCGCAACCCCGATTACTACATCGAGGGGCTGCCCTATCTCGACGGCTTCACCGGCATCTACGCCGAAAAACAGGCCGTCCGGGTCGAGGCGATCCGCGCCGACCGCGCCGCCATGGAATTCCGCGGCATGCCGCCGGCCTCGCGCGATCAGCTCGTCAAGGAGCTTGGCGACAAGATCCCGGTGCAGGAGAGCGACTGGAACTGCGTCAATCTGGTGACCCCGAACCACAAGAAGAAGCCATTTGACGACGTTCGAGTTCGGCGCGCGCTGACCTTGGCGATCGACAATTGGCGCGGCGCGCCGGCGCTCGCCAAGATCGCCAATGTGCATACGGTCGGCGGCATCGTCTTCCCCGGCTCGCCGCTGGCGGCGACCAAGGAGGAGCTGCAGGCAATTGCCGGCTTCTGGCCCGACATTGATAAATCGCGGGCCGAAGCGAAGCGGTTGTTGAAAGAGGCGGGGGCCGAGGGGCTGAAATTCGAGCTGATGAACCGCAATGTCGACCAGCCCTATAAGTATGTCGCGACTTGGCTCATTGACGAGTGGAGCAAGATTGGCCTGCACGTCACGCAACGCGTGTTGCCGACCGGTCCGTTTTTCGAAGGGCTGCGCAACGACAATTTCGACGTGACGATCGACTTCAACTGTCAGGCCGTGGTCAACCCGCTTCTCGATGTCGGCAAGTTCCTGCCGCATTCGGTCTATACCGAGAATTACGGCAATTACGACGACCAGAAGGAAATCGACCTTTATCAGCAAATGCTGCACGAGACCGATTTCACAAAACAGCGCGCGCTGATGCGCGAGTTCGAGAAATACGTGCTCGACAACGAGGCGCATATGTTCATGACGCCGTGGTGGTACCGGATCATCCCGTACCGCTCGTATGTGAAGGGCTGGAAAATCAGTCCGAGCCATTACCTCAACCAGGATCTGGCGACCGTCTGGCTGGACAAATAGCCGTACGGCGGGAGCGGAGGCGATGTATCGGTACATCATAAAGCGGCTGCTGCTGGTGATCCCGACTTTGGTCGGCGCGGCGGCGCTCGTCTTTTTGCTGATGCGCCTCATTCCCGGCGACATCTGCGTCGTGCGGCTCGGCTCCGGCGGCGGCACATTCGATGAGCGCGCGGTCCAGGCCTGTCATGCCCAGCTCGGCCTCGACCGCCCGATGTTTCTGCAGTTTGTGGATTTCGTGTGGGGATTCTTCCGCGGCGACTTCGGCACCTCGATGTGGTCGGGAAAACCGGTGCTGTACGAGATCGCCGCGCGCTTCCCGATTTCGCTCGAAATCGCGATCATGGCGGTCGTCGTTGCGAACCTGATCGCGATCCCGCTGGGCACCCTTTCGGCGTTGAAGCAGAACAGCCCGATCGACCTCGTTATCCGCGTAATCTCGATCGCTGGTCTCGCAACCCCATCATTCTGGCTCGGCATCCTGTTCATCCTGGCGATCCTCAACGTGTCGCAGGCGGCGTTCGGCTCGCCGTGGATGCCACCGATCGACTATGTGCCGATATGGAAGGACCCGCTGCGCAATCTGTCGATGGTGATCTTTCCGGCGCTGACTGTAGGCTACCGCACCTCTGCAGTGACGATGCGCATGACCCGCTCGGCAATGCTCGAAGTTTTGCGCGAGGATTATATCCGCACGGCGCGGGCCAAAGGCCTTGTCGAGCACATCATCATCAATCGGCACGCCTTGAAGAACGCGCTGTTGCCGGTCGTGACCCTGATCGGCATCGAGGCGGCATTCCTGATCGGCGGCCTGGTCGTGACCGAGCAGGTGTTTAATCTGAACGGCATCGGCCGCTTATTTGTCCAATCGGTGCAGAACCAGGACTACACCATGACCCAGGCATTGGTGATGCTGGTCGTCGCCGCCTTCGTGCTGACCAACACCGTCGTCGACCTGATCTATGCCTGGCTCGACCCGCGCATCCGCTACGGGTGAACTGTGATGACGATCGCCGCTCCCGATTCCCGCGCTATTCCTGCCATCCTCGATGATGTGCCGGAGATCCGGCGTTCGATTCTGCGCCGCGCATGGATCTTCTGCCGGCGCCAGCCCCTCGGCACCTTCGGCATGGTCATCGTCGTGATCATCGCGATTGCCGGGCTCTCGGCCGACTGGATTGCACCCTACAGCCCAACCGCCAACGACTTTGCGGCAATGACCGAGGCGCCGAGCTGGGCGCACTGGCTCGGCACTGACCAGTTCGGGCGTGACCAGCTGTCGCGCATCATCTATGGCGCGCGCACCGCGCTGATCGTCGGCTTCTCATGCGCAATCATCGCCAGTGTCGCGGGGCTCGTCCTCGGCGTTGGCAGCGCCTATTTCGGCGGCCGCCTCGACCTCTACCTGCAGGGCGTCCTCGACGTGGTAATGGCCTTTCCATTGATCATCATGGCATTGGCGGTCGTCGCGATCTTCGGCACCGGCGTGCACAACGTCATCGTCGCGATCACCATTCCCCTGATCCCGCGCTGCGCCCGCGTCGTGCGGTCGAGCGCATTGTCGATTCGTGAGGTGCCCTATATCGACGCCGCGCGCGCCTGCGGCTTTGGCCATGCGCGGATCATCCTGCGCCACATGGTGCCCAATGTGATGGCGCCGTTCTTGATCCTGCTGACCGCCTTTGTCGGCCAGGCGATCCTCGCCGAAGCCTCGCTCTCCTATCTCGGCCTCGGCGTCCAGGAGCCGGTCCCGGCCTGGGGGCTGATGCTGCAGGGCGGCGCCGAGGAATACGCTTCGACCGCGCCGTGGATCGCGGTCTTCCCCGGCCTCGCGATTGCGCTGACCGTGTTCGGCTTCAGCCTTTTCGGCGATGCATTGCGCGATGCTCTCGACCCCAAACTCCGCGACCGCTAGCAAGTCCTCGCGTCTCGCTGCGCTCGGCACCCTGTCCTGCAATGCGGGAGAGGGGGCCAAGCCGGAGGGCTTGTGGGTGAGGGCTACCGCCCTTCGCGCACGACCGGGTTGCTCAACGTGCCAATGCCGGTGATCTCGATGTCGACGGTGTCGCCGTGCTTGATGTTCTCGGGCGCGC
>JAFASL010000330.1 GCA_019244535.1 Alphaproteobacteria bacterium | reverse complement strand
CAAAAGGTTCATCGATCCACCTCATCATTCCGATTGTTCTCGTGCATCGCCTCGTAGCGCTCCCACAAATCGGGCCGGCGCTCGCGGGTCAGGCGCTCAGCCTCGGCCCGGCGCCACTTGCGGATCCGCGCATGATCGCCCGACACGAGCACTTCCGGGACAGGTAGCCCTCGCCATAGGGCTGGGCGAGTATACTGCGGATATTCGAGCAGACCCTCGGCAAAGCTCTCATCGACAAGCGTCTCGGCACATCCAACGACCCCCGGCAGGAGCCGCACGCAGGCGTCGATCATCGCGATTGCCGCAGGTTCCCCACCCGACAGCACAAAGTCACCGAGGCTTACCTCTTCGACGGCGCGGGCCTCCAGCAGGCGTTCGTCGACGCCCTCGAAACGGCCGCAGATCACACGTACACCCGGCATTGCGGCAAGCTCGCGCACCCGCTGTTGATCGAGCCGGCGCCCTCGCGGCGACAACAGAATGAGAGGTCCCACGCCGCCGGCGCCCGCGATTGCCGCGTCGAGCACGTCAGGCCGCATCACCATCCCCGGCCCGCCGCCAAACGGCGTGTCATCGACCGAACGGTGCTTATCGCGCGCGAACTCCCGGATGTCCACCGTTTCGAGCTGCCACAGCCCTGCCCTCATCCCCTTGCCCGCCAGCGAATAGGCGAGCGGACCCGGCAACATCTCCGGAAAAATCGTCAGCACCGTTGCCTGCCACGTCATGGCTCGCTGTCATCCAACAGACCCGAGGGGGGCTCGACGACGAGCCGGCCCTCCGCGGGTGCGACGATCGGCACAACTTCCCGCGTGAACGGCACCAGCACCGACGGCGCGCTATCCCGCGACAGTTCGAGGGTGTCACCAGCTCCGAAATTGTAGATGGCGCGCACCCGCCCCACGGGTGTCCCGTCCCTCAGCATCGCTTCGAGGCCGATCAAATCGGCGTGGTAGTATTCTTCGGGTTCGGTCTGCGGCAGAGCCGAGCGCGGGAGATAGAGGCGCAGGCCGCGCAGCGTCTCGGCCTGGTCGCGGCTTTCGACACCTGGGATGCGCGCGATGACGACGCCCTTTGCGGTACCGCAAGCCTTCAGCTCCAAACGCCGCTCGCCACTCTCGTCCTCGACCGGCCCATAGGCGGTAACGGCCTCGGGCACCTCGGTGAAGCTCTTGATGCGCACCGCGCCGCGCACGCCTTGAGGCCCGGTGACGACCCCGACGCAGAGCCGGTGCGAGTGGGCTTTCCCGGTCGGCACAGAAAACGCAACTCCGTCGTCTCAGCTTCGTCCGGCGGCGGACCCGGCCGCCTCTTCGGCGGCCTTGAGCCTCTCCTGAGCCCGTGCCTTTGGACGCGACTTTACCGGCGTCTCTCGAACGGGAGGCTTTTCGAAGAGTCCGGCATTGCCGAGGAAACGTGCGACCCGATCCGTCGGCAGCGCGCCAACTCCGAGCCAGTGCTGGATTCGCTCGGCCTTTAGCGTAACCCGATCCGTATGTGAGCGCTCTAGCATCGGGTTGTATGTTCCGAGCTTTTCGATAAAGCGCCCATCGCGGGGACTACGCGAGTCCGCCACTACTATGCTGTAATAAGGGCGCTTCTTGGCCCCGCCCCGCGCTAGGCGGATTTTCAATGACATGCTGATGCCCTCACTCTAATGCCTTAAGCCGCCGGGCAGCAGTCCCGCCAACCCGTGTCGCGCCAGGCCCTTGGGCCCGAGCTTCTTCATCTTTTTTGTGATGTCTGCCATATCTTGATATTGCTTGAGGAGCCGGTTGATCTCCTGCACCGAGGTGCCCGAGCCGGATGCGATCCGCCTGCGGCGCGATCCGTTGAGAAGCTTGGGGTTGCGCCGCTCGTCCTTGGTCATCGACGAGATGATCGCCTCCTGGCGTTTGATGATCCGCTCGTCGATATTGGCCTCGTCCAACTGCTTCTTGATCTTGCCGATCCCGGGCAGCAGGTTGAGCATCCCGCCCATGCCGCCCATCCGCCGGATCTGGCGCAATTGCGCGGCGAGGTCGTCGAGATCGAATCGCCCTTTTTCCAGTTTGGCGGCGAGCTTTTCGGCTTCTTCCTGGTCGACCGTCTCGGCCGCCTTCTCGACCAGGCTGACGACGTCACCCATCCCTAGAATGCGGCCGGCGATGCGCTCGGCATGGAACGGCTCGATTGCGTCGATCCGTTCGCCGACGCCCATCAGCACAATCGGCTTGCCGGTGATCGCCCGCATCGACAACGCCGCGCCGCCACGGGAATCGCCATCGACACGGGTCAGAACAATTCCAGTGATGCCGGCGCGCTCGCCAAATGCTTTCGCGACATTGACCGCGTCCTGGCCGGTCATCGCATCGGCAACCAGCAAGGTCTCATGCGGAACGGCCACTTCACGAACCGCCGCGACTTCGAGCATCAGCTCCTCGTTGACATGGAGCCTGCCGGCGGTGTCGAGGATCACGACATCGTAACCTTCGGTCCTCCCGGTCTGCAGCGTCCGGCGGGTAATCGCGACCGGTCGTTCGCCCGGCGCTATCGGCAGGGAAACGACGCCAATCTGGCGACCGAGGATCGCGAGCTGCTCCTGGGCGGCGGGCCGCTGCACGTCTAGGGAGGCCAGCAGCACTTTCTTCCGGTTTTGTCCCTTCAGCCGATTGGCAATTTTTGCTGCGGTCGTCGTCTTGCCCGAGCCCTGCAATCCCACCAGCATCACGACAATGGGCGATGGGGCGTTCAAATCGATACCATTGACCCTGGCGGTCCCCTCGTCACCCCCGAGCACCTCGACGAGATGGTCATGGACGATCTTGACCACCATCTGCGCCGGAGTAACCGAGCGCAGCACCTCTTGTCCAAGCGCCTTCTCCCGGACTGCGGTGACGAAATCTCGCACCACCGGCAGGGCCACATCGGCCTCGAGCAACGCGACCCTTATCTCGCGCATGGCGGTGGCCACATCGGCCTCGGTCAGCGCGCCGTGGCGGCGCAGCCGGTCGAAGACGTCGCCGAGTCGATCACTGAGGTTGTCGAACATCCCGATCCTCAACTGGCGTGCAACAGCAAAAATGCCAGTGCGCGAAACTCGCGGACTGGCGGCCCCCGGCTCTCTCCAAGGATCTTTGCTGACTTCCGGTGAAAGCTCAGCCAAACGTAGTTCTGTTCTGCTTTTCTGTCAATTGCACGCCGACACGCGAGCTCCCCATTATCGCGGTCTTGGATTCGGGCCGAAATAGAGGGAAAGATGCATTTCGATCTGGCGCAGATCCCAGTTACGGACGCCTATAAGCTCCTCGTTAGTACCGTGGTGCCGCGTCCGATCGCGTTGGCGACGACAGTCGATGCCGCGGGGCGGGTGAATGCCGCCCCGTTCAGCTTTTTCAATGCCGTCAGCTCCGTGCCGCCGGTCGTCGTGCTCGGGATCAGCCCGGGCGCCACTAGCGACGACGGCTACAAGGACACCGAGCGCAACATTCGGGACAGTGGCGAGTTTGTAGTCAACCTCGTCGACGAAGAGCTCGCCGAGCAAATGAACGTCTGCGCCGTCGATTTCCCGGCCAGGACCGGCGAACTCAACGAGGCCGAGTTGACGCCGCTGCCCTCGGTCGGCGTCCGCCCGCCGCGGATCGCGCAATCGCCGGTCAGTTTTGAATGCCGCCGCATCACCGGCGTATCGCTTGGGCCTCGCTCAATGCTCGAGATCGGCAGGGTAATCCACATCCACATTCGCGATGATCTAGTTGACCCGGAAAAGATGTACGTCCGCACGGAGAAGATGCGCCTCATCGGTCGGATGCACGGCCGCGGGTGGTATGCGCGGACGAGCGATCTGTTTCTGATGGACCGGCTCGATCTCGAGAGCTGGGACGCAAATAAACGGTGACAAAAGGCGGCGGCTCAGGAGAGCGATTCTCTCGAAACCCGAAGTCCCGCACCCGCGCTGGCTAATGGTTTCCGCGGGCTAACGGGCAAATTTGTTTCCCCCCGTCGACCCGGCTATGGAAATGTAGTGGGGGACACTGCGATGTTGAAACTGACGATCACCGTCTTAGCGGGTGTGGCGGCGTTTGCCTATGTGCCCGCGTTCGCTGTGGATCTTCCCGACTACGGCTCGAAAAATTTCAGCCCATCGGGAGACACGCCGAGCTATTTCGCCAATGAAAGCGCTCCGGTATCCGCGAGGACCGCGGACACGACCGAGCGCGATTGGTCTGTCGTCGATGAGATGGCACCGGCGCGGCGCTATGAGAGCGCCCGCTCGGTCCACAGTCGTGGCGGACGACATGGCAGATACACCATTGCCGGAAGATCCGCCCGACCGGGTGCGAGCAGATCGGGCGGCAACTCGCATTGGGCGCACACCGTCAGCTGGGGCGGCAGAAGCGCGGCCAAGACGACGAGTGGGAAGCATAAACCAAGCGCCAGACACGCAAGCGCTGGGGCACACTCCATAATGAACTGATAAGCCTACCCTCCTGCACGGCGCGGGCGCTGTTGGACAGACCCGCCCGTGCCGCCATATAAGGCGGCGCGATGGGCAGGGTGCCGTTTTTCAAGATGCATGGGCTCGGCAATGACTTTGTCGTGCTCGACTTTCGCCGTGGCGCGATCACTCTCGATCCGACAGCTGTACGGAGGCTGGCGGATCGGCGGACCGGCATCGGATGCGACCAGGTGATCCTGTTGGAGCCGCCCCGCCATCCGGGGGCCCAAATACTGATGCGCATCCGCAATGCGGACGGCAGCGAGGCCGAGGCGTGCGGCAACGCTACGCGCTGCGTTGCTGATATTGTTCACCGCGAGACACGAGCCGACCGCGTGCGGATCGAAACCGCCGCGGGGATCCTCGAAGCGGAAGCGTTGTCCGGCGGGTCCTTTGCGGTGGATATGGGACCTGCTCGCACCGGTTGGCGCGAGATCCCGTTGGCACGCCCCATGGATACCGAGCGCGTCGACTTGGCGGCGGGTCCACTGATGGGGCCGGTTTGCACAAATATTGGCAATCCGCACGCGACCTTTTTTGTCAATGACCTCGAGACGATCGATTTGGGGGCATATGGGCCCACCCTAGAACATGATCCGCTATTCCCGGAGCGGGCCAATATCGGTGTCGCCGAGATTTGCAACCCGCGCACCATCCGGCTGAGAGTGTGGGAACGAGGCGCAGGGATTACCCCGGCTTGCGGCAGCGGCGCCTGCGCTGCGCTTGTTGCCGCTAATCGGCGGGGGCTCGCGGAGCGGCGGGCCGCCGTCGAACTCGATGGCGGGACACTCGACATCGCATGGCGCGGCGATGGGCACGTCGTTATGACCGGGCCGGCGGCCTTGAGCTTCGAGGGTACGTTCGAGGCCGATCTGCTGTCGGCAGGCTGAGGGTCGTGCCTGAGAACGAGATCGTCACCTTCGGCTGCCGGCTGAACGCATTCGAATCCGAAGTCATCCGCCAGGCCGCCAATGCTGCCGGGCTGACCGATGCGGTTATCATCAATACCTGTGCAGTCACTGCAGAGGCCGAGCGGCAAGCGGGACAGGCGATCCGTCGCGCACGCCGCCAGCATCCGGCGGCGAAGATCATCGTAACGGGGTGCGCCGCGCATTTGTCTCCGGACCGTTATACCGCGCTGCCCGAAGTCGACCTCGTGCTCAACAATCGAGCCAAACTGCAATCGCAGAGCTATCGGTCAGAGCAAGGCTCGATAGCCGATCCGGTCCAGACTCCGCCACATTTCGCCGAGGGTCCCGCAGGCCGATACCGTGCGTTTCTCGAGGTCCAGCAGGGCTGTGATCACCGCTGTACCTTTTGCATTATCCCTTATGCGCGCGGAGCCAGCCGATCGGTCCCGATCGGGCTCATCGCCGCCCGCGCGCGCGGTCTGGTGGCGGCCGGTTATCGCGAGATTGTGCTGACCGGCGTCGATCTCACCGCCTATGGAGCTGATTTGCCGGGAAAACCAAATCTCGGGCAGATGGTGAGACGCCTGTTGGCCGCAGTCCCAGAGCTGCGGCGCCTGCGCATTTCTTCGCTCGATCCGGCGGAGATTGACGCCGAATTGTGGCGCTTGGTCGCCGGAGAAGAGCGTCTCATGCCGCACATGCACTTATCGCTGCAGGCTGGCGACGATGTTATCCTCAAGCGCATGAAGCGGCGTCACTCGCGCCGCCAAGCAGTAGCCGTTGCGCAACGCGCTCGCGCGTCGCGCCCCGACATCGCGCTCGGCGCCGATCTGATTGCCGGATTTCCCACCGAGACCGAGGAGATGTTCCGGAACAGTGTGGGTCTCATAGACGAATGCGGTCTCGCCTTTGTGCATGTGTTTCCATACAGCGCAAGGCCCGGAACACCCGCCTCGCGCATGCCGCAATTGCCCAACACGGTAATCAAGGAGCGCGCCGCACGGCTGCGCGCGGCGGGCGCGGCTGCTCTTGCCGCTGAGCTTTCCAATCGGATAGGCAGCGAAACCGACGTCTTGGTCGAGCGCCCCGGCATGGGCCGCGCGGCATTTTATGCGCCAATGAGCTTCACAGGGCCGGACAGCCCTGGGTCGCTGCGGCGCATGCGCGTGGTTGGGAGCAACGGGGCCGAACTCATGGGAGTAGCTGTTCAATGAGGTTCTGGCGACGCCAAGGCCCCGAACCAATTCCCGGACCGGATCCGGGAACGGATGCTGCAGCGGAAGCGGCCGAGGACCATAAGCCGTTGGAGGAGGCGGCGGTCGCTCCGTCACAACCGGGCCCTTCGCCTGAATCCAGCGCCGTGGAGGCCCTGCCCAGCGATGCGATACAGCCGGAGCGCGGCTTATGGAGCGGCGGCTTCTGGCGCCGCACCGAGCCGCCAGCGCATCCCGACCGAGCGGCGCTCCCTGAAGCCCTGGAACCCGGTGCGGTAGAGGCCAGTCCGACAGCGCCTCTGTCCGAGCCAACCGAAGCGCAGGAACGCCGCGGCTGGTTCAACCGGCTCAAAGTGGGGATGGCGCGCACCTCGACGCGGCTGACTGATGGCATCAACACGATCTTCAACCGCCGCCGGCTCGACGACGCGGCACTGCTCGAGCTCGAGGAACTGCTGATCGCGAGCGATATGGGAGTGGGGCTCGCGGCCGAGGTCACCGAAGAGTTGCGCCGCACCCGCTTCAACCAGGAGGTCTCGCCCGAGGAAGTCCGCGGCGCGCTCGCCGAGGAGGTGATCCGACTCGTCGAACCGGTTATGAAGCCCCTCCGCCTCGACCCCTCGCGCAAGCCCTTTGTCATTCTTGTCATAGGGGTTAACGGCAGCGGCAAGACAACGACTATCGCCAAGCTCGCAAGGCAATACCGCGATGCGGGCCACGAGGTTGTGCTGGCGGCCGGCGACACGTTCCGGGCCGCGGGTGTCGAGCAATTGCAGATCTGGGGTGAGCGGACCGGTTGCCGCGTCGTCACGAGGCCTCCCGGGTCCGACGCGGCGGGGCTTGCTTACGAGGCCTTCGAGCAAGCCCGCACCGAGTGCAGCGACATCCTGCTGATCGATACCGCCGGGCGGCTGCACAACAAAGCCAATCTGATGTCCGAACTGCAGAAAATTGTCCGGGTGCTCAAAAAGGCCGATCCGCAAGCGCCGCATTCGGTGCTGCTCGTGCTTGACGCGACGACCGGGCAGAACGCGCACGCGCAGGCAGAGATCTTTCGCGAGATGGTCGGCGTCACCGGCATCGTCATGACCAAGCTCGACGGCACGGCTCGCGGAGGCGTCCTGGTGTCGTTGGCCGAGAAATACGGGATTCCGATCCACGCGATCGGAGTTGGCGAAAGCGCCGATGATCTACGCCCGTTCGAGGCGCGAGCCTACGCCCGCAGCCTGGTCGGGCTCGATCCTTAGTCGAGCGCGGCCAGCATCTCGGCGGTAACCAAAGTGACCCCGCCGTCACTGAGGTAGAATCGCTTCGCGTCCTGTTCCGGGTCTTCCCCGATAACCAACCCGTCTTTTACGCGGCAGCCGCGGTCGACAACCACTTTGTTAAGCCGCGCATGGCGGCCGACCAGCACGTCCGGGAGCAGCACCGCCTCGCAGGTTTGGACATAGGAGTTGACGCGGCAATTCGAAAACAGCAATGAGCGGCGGACCGTGGCTCCGGAGATGATGCAGCCGCCGGACACCATCGAGTCGACCGCCATGCCGCGCCGGTCATCGTCGTCAAAGATGAATTTCGCCGGCGGAAATTGCTGCTGATAGGTCCAGATCGGCCAGCTCGGATCGTAGATGTCGAGTGATGGCGTCGGTCTGACGAGATCGAGATTGGCTGCCCAATATGCATCGATCGTCCCGACGTCGCGCCAGTACGCCTCGGCGTCGGCTGTCGTTTTGACACAGCTCGCCTCGAAGGAATGAGCGACTGCGAGGCCGCGGCTGACCAGGTCGGGGATTACATCCTGACCGAAATCATGGCTCGATCCGGCGTGCTGGTGGTCGCGCTCGAGCTCGGCGTAAAGAAAGTCCGCGGTGAAGACGTAGACGCCCATGCTGGCGAGCGCGCGGTCGGGCTTCCCGCCCATCGCCGGCGGATTTTTCGGTTTCTCCAGGAAGTCGTTGATGGTCATAGAATCATCGACCGCCATAATGCCGAAATCGGAGGCCTGATCGATCGGCACCTCGATGCAGGCGACCGTACAATCCGCTCCTTTGTCCACGTGGTCGGCAAGCATGTTTGAGTAATCCATTTTGTAAATGTGATCGCCCGCTAACACGATGAAGTATTCGGGACCGGCAGCGCGGAAAATGTCAAAGTTTTGATAGACCGCGTCCGCAGTGCCGCGGTACCAGGTCGCCTCGTCGATCCGCTGCTGCGCCGGCAAAAGGTCGAGAAACTCGTTCATCTCCGGACGCAGAAACGACCAGCCCATCTGCAAGTGGCGCAACAGGCTGTGCGCCTTGTATTGGCTCAACACGGCAATCCGCCGGACCCCCGAGTTGATGCAATTCGACAAGGCGAAATCGATGATCCGGAACTTGCCGCCAAAGAACACCGCGGGTTTCGCGCGGCGGTCGGTCAATTGTTTGAGCCGGCTGCCGCGACCGCCGGCCAGCACCAAGGCGATTGACCGCTGCGCCAGTCTCTGTTGGGTGCGAGCGCTCGATAACATCTCTGAGTCCCTTTGCGGAGAGGGGGCGGAGAGACGGTGCGCGCGCCGGCTCTCCGGGTCAACGGCGCTGGACGGCCGAGCTAGGCAGAGGGATCAGCGGACGATTTCTGGGAGTGCCTGCAGCTCGGCCTGGAGGACGTTTTGCTGGCGTTCCAACCGCCGGAGCTCCACCAGCAACGTCTCCCTCTCGGCGCCGGCCGCGCGCGCCATCTGCTCTCGCAGGCTCTGCAGATTTCCTTGGAGGGCCTGCAATTCCGCATCGATCGTGCCGCGATCGAGTTCGTCCGGCGGGAGGGCTTGATCGGCGAGCACGGTGCAACCCTCTGGCGTCACCTCGACAATCCCGCTGGCGATAAAGATGCGTCGCGTCACCGTCTGGCCTTCATAGACATCGATCGTCCCGGGGCGGATCGAGGAGATCAGTGGAGCGTGCCCCGGCAGGACGCCAAAATTCCCTTCGGTGCCGGGAATCACAACCATTTCAACCATTTCAGAGAGCAACAATCGCTCGGGGGTCACCAACTCGAATTGCACGCGCTCAGCCACTGCCGGATCGCCACCTCAAGCCGCTTCGGCCGCCATCTTGCGCGCCTTTTCGATCGCCTCTTCGATCGTGCCGACCATGTAGAAAGCGCTCTCCGGGAGATCGTCGTGCTCTCCGGCGACAATACCGCGGAACCCCTTGATTGTGTCCTCGAGATTGACGAACACGCCGGGGGTGCCGGTGAAAACTTCGGCGACGTGGAACGGCTGCGACAGGAAGCGCTGGATCTTGCGGGCCCGCGCAACGGTCAATCTGTCCTCTTCGGAAAGCTCGTCCATCCCGAGGATCGCGATGATGTCCTGCAGCGACTTGTAGGTCTGCAAAACACGCTGCACGTCGCGTGCCACTCGGTAATGCTCCTCTCCGACCACCCGTGGGTCGAGAAGGCGCGAGGTTGAGTCGAGCGGATCGACCA
>JAFASL010000309.1 GCA_019244535.1 Alphaproteobacteria bacterium | reverse complement strand
CGATTTCGGCGCATTCCGCCGGCAGTTCCGTCTCCGTTACCGTGGCGCTCGCCGCAGCGAGGCGCTCGGCAGTCGCCTCCAGCACGCTCCTGCCTTCCGGTTGCGCATCATTCCAATGCGGGCCGCGGCACAGGCCAAGGCGCGGGGCGCTCTCCGGGACGGTTGGGGAAGTGTACGGGATTGCCATCATGGCGGCTCGGAACAGTGCACTGTCGCCGACCGATCGCGACATAATGCCGACCGTGTCGAGCGCCTCGGTATTGATCCGCATACCCGCGGGCGGGAACAGGCCGAAGCTCGGCTTGAAGCCGACGACCCCGCAATAAGCCGCCGGCCGGATCACCGAGCCGCCGGTCTGGGTGCCGATGGCGAGCGGCACCATATAGTCGGCAACGGCAGCGGCTGAGCCGCTCGACGAGCCGCCCGGGGTAAAATCGGGGTCGTGCGGGTTTGTGGTCGGGCCGGGTTGACGGTTAGCGAATTCAGTCGTGACGGTTTTGCCGACGAGGATCCCACCTGCCGCACGAGGCAGTGCCGCGGCGCTGGCGTCGCTTGCGGGTCGGCAGCCAACATAAATCGGCGAGCCATAGGTCGTCGGCATGTCGGCGGTGTCGAAAATATCCTTGATCCCAAAGGGAACCCCTCTGAGCAGGGTGGTTAGGCGCGCCTTATCGGCCGCACGGGCTGCGGCTAAAGCCGTTTCCGCAGCCAAATGGCTCCACGCACGAAGTAGCGGCTCGCGTTCTTCGATCCGCTCGAAGCAGCTGTGGAGGACGGCCTCGGCCGTCAGTTCGCCGCCTTCGACTGAGCGAACCAAGCTGGTGGCAGAAAGACGGTGCGGTTCGACTTTCGGCATTAAAGCACCCCAGGCCAGCCCTGATTTGGTATTTAGCCACAGTGGTGAGCCGAGCGCATGCAGGAATTAGCAGGCGCGCGTTTGCCCCGTTCTCCCGGAAGGGCCATAACACTCTTCGCCAACGCAATGACCTCGCAAGACGCAAGCCTGCCCGCCTTTTCAGTCCCCCCTGCACGGGCCGGCAACCATTCGGCGGAGGTTGTTGCCGGTCCGAGAGGACCTGTCGCCTTTTATCATTTCATATACGAAGCACGCCGCGGGCGGCGCCTGCTGGTCTTGAAGCTCGACCATTACGGCGACTTCCTGATCGGATTGCCGGCATTGAAAAAGCTGCGCGAGACCTTCGCGGCCGATCACATAACCCTGGTCTGCGGATCCTGGAACGCTGAGCTCGCGCGGCGGCTCGACCTCGCGGACGAGGTCCGCACGTACGATTTCTTCCCCGAAAACGCCGCCTTCTGGACCGGGCGGCCTTATGAAGGCCTCAGGCGCTTTTGTGAAGTATGCCGCGGTCAGTTCGACATCGCGATCGACCTTCGGGCGGACGAAGACACTCGCTTCCTGCTCGAGCACGTCGATGCCGGGACTAGGTGCGGGATTGGCCTGCGTGCCCGCTACCCTTTTTTGGACATCGTGTTGCCGCCGCAATTCGAGCAACGCGAAAGCGAGGGCCGATGGATTTCCATCGGGCCAGACCGCTTCGAGTCACGCATGCCAAGCCGGACGCCATTTTTCCACGAGAACGATTTCTCGGTCACCAACACGCATCTGGTCTACGGCCCCTATATCCTTTTGCCGCAAGCTAGCCTGCGAGCTCACTTCGGGTTGCGCCTGGTGAGTTCATTCCCACAGCTTTCGCGGGTAAAAATAGTGATCGATGCTACCCGCGCTTCCGGAGACGAGGCGGTAGCGACCGGACGGGTATCGTGGGACCATAGTGGGGAGCCGCGCGGCGCGACCCTCGATTTCACCAATGACGACCCTGCTGCCCTCTATGAATTCCGCATTCATGCTCGCGGACGTCCAATTCGTTCCCGTTTGCGGTTTTTCGGCGTCCGGATCGAGCAGATCGGCGGATCTACCGCGCGGTTCAAGCGCGCGGAGCTGCATATAGGCGAACAACTTTCGCAGCTAGCCGATTTGATTGGTCAGCGCATGGGCAGTCTCTATTCACCCGAGCTGTTCGCGCGAAGGCCGGCCAGTTTCGAAATGACCGGAGGTGAGGCATCGGCAAATCGAATCGTCGTGTCTCCGCTCAGCAATTCGGAACTCCGCGACTGGGGGATGGCGAATTACAGGCGGCTGATTTCGTTGCTGCTCGACAAGACCGATTGCTGCATCGTGCTCGTCGGCTCCGCTGCGCAACGGCGCCAGCTCGATCGCCTTGTCGAGGAGAATGGACGAGATCCGCGCATCACCAACCTCGCGGGCACAACCGACTGGTTCGGGACCGCGGAGATTGTCCGTGCAGCCGATCTGGTGATCAGCAATAATTCAGGGATTGCGCATCTCGCAGCGGCTTGCGGCACCCCGACGCTGGCGATTTACTCCGGCAGTCACCAGCCGCAGGAATGGGGCCCGCGAGGCAACAACGTCCGCGTTGTTATGGCGCTGGTGCCCTGCTCGCCCTGCGGCTACGACAAGCTCGCGGAATGTCCGAACGACCATCAGTGCATGCAGCAGATCGCGCCGGAAACTATAGCCGATCGAGCGATTGCGATGCTGGCAGGCTCATCGCAGCGCCAGCCGAGGCCCAATCCTCACCCCGCAAGGTCGGCAGGGCTTTGAGTTCAAGACATCAGTGGCAAAGGTAGGCCGATACGAGGTGCCCGAGGACTGGCCAGTTACGGGCGAGTCAGGCCGCGCCTTCAGTGAACGGCTGCGGAACGGCTTTTTTTCAACCTACCTGGCCGGTGAAGTCACGATCGATGTCGGGTATCGCGGCGCCTCCGCGGATGCCGTTCCCGTATTGCCGCATGCGCTGGGCGTGGACCTAGACTACCCCGGGTATGATGGGAAAAAGCTGCCATTCCTAGACGGTAGCATCGACACTGTCTATTCCAGCCACATGCTGGAACACGTCGACGACTTCCGCACCACCATTCGGGATTGGTATCGGGTCGTCAGACCCGGCGGCTTTATCGTTTGCGTCGTTCCGCATCAGTTCCTGTACGAGAAACGGCGCAGCTTGCCCTCGTCATGGAATGCTGACCACAAGCGGTTCTACACCCCGGCATCCTTGCTGCGTGAACTCGAAGCGTCGTTGCAGCCTAACACCTATCGGGTTCGCCACTTACGCGACAACGACGAGGGCTATACGTATGAAATCGGGCCAGAAACCCACTCCGGCGGAGGCTATGAAATCGAACTCGTGATCCAAAAGATCACGCCCCCTGAATGGGATCTCGCCGGTCCTCCAGACCCAGTCCAGGATGATCTGGAGCGGGCGCAGGGCGAAATCTCCCGACTCAAAGCCGAACGCGAGACGTTATCCCGCGAATGTGCGCGATGGTTCGACGCGGCGATCCTGGCGAAAGCGGAGGAGGTGTTCCAGTTACCGCGATCGCGTCGCGCGCGGCCCCTCGCTGGGCTGTTTCCCGCGAGCCGCTCTCCGACCGCGGCAGCATTGGCCGACCGTGCTCGAGACAGTGACCAATGGGAACGCGCGGCGAGGTTCTATCTCGATGCGATCGCGAGAAATCCCGCGGCTCCCGAGCTATGGCTGCAACTTGGAGGAGCGCTTCAGGCGGCTGGGAAAAGCCCGGAAGCAGAGTTCGCCTATCGCCGAGCCCGAGCGCTCCGGGGGGATTAGAGGAAAGAATGGAAATACCCGAGCGGTCGGAGCAGAGTTAGGCTAACCGGAAGGCCAACCTTGGGAGGAGACGAGCGATGCCCCAATCGGCAATACCCCCGGGCCGCCATGCGCCGGTTCGGCCGGACTGGCTGAACAAGCGCCGCGAAGAGATCCTCGAACCTGATCTGCCGATCATCGACCCTCACCATCACCTGTGGGACCGGCCGGGCAACCGTTACTTGTTCCAGGATCTGCTCGAGGATGTCGGCAGCGGGCACAACATCGTCGCGACCTGCTTCGAGGAGTGCCGCGAGATGTACCGGGCCGACGGTCCGCAGGAGCAAAAGTCGCTCGGCGAGACCGAATTCGTCAACGGCGTCGCGGCGATGAGCGCGTCGGGCAAATACGGGACAAGCCGCTGCTGTGCCGGCATTATCGGGAATGTCGATTTGCGCATCGGCAACCGCGCCAAGGGTATCCTCGAACAGCACGTTGCGATCTCCGGAGGCCGCTTCAAGGGCATCCGCAACGGCGCGACGTGGCACGCGGATCCAAGCCTTTCGATCTATTGCTCCGGCGCGCCCGAGGGGCTCTACCGCGACCGCAATTTTCGCGAGGGACTTGCGGGGCTTGCCTCGCTCGGCCTCGCCTTCGACGCGTGGCTGTTCCACACCCAATTGAGTGATGTTGCCGATCTGGCGCGTGCCTTCCCG
>JAFASL010000259.1 GCA_019244535.1 Alphaproteobacteria bacterium | reverse complement strand
CAGATCCATCGCCCCGCCGACACCGGGCGGAAAACCGGGGTCATCTGTGGTCCAATTGGCTAGGTCGCCCCGCTCGGAGACCTCGAATGCGCCAAGCAGCGCCAGATCGAGATGACCGCCGCGGATCATCAGAAAAGAATCGGTGTGATGCACATAGCTGCCGCCGGTCACCAGGGTGACAGGCTGCTTGCCGGCATTGATCAAATCCCAATCGACCTCGTTGTCGCTCGGCGCCGGGCCCACGCCGAGAACCCCGTTTTCGCTGTGCAACACGATTTCTCGATCGGCAGGAATGAAATCGGAAACCAAAGTCGGCAGACCGATGCCGAGGTTCACATAGGCGCCGTCGGCGAGGTCTTGCGCGGCGCGCCAGGCGATTTGGCGGCGTTTGAGCGGCATTCGGTCCTCCGTCACCCGGTTACCGGTAAATGCTACGCGGGTCTAACACCCCCTGCAAGTAAACGGCGATTAACCCTGGCGACGAAACGGAGGGTGACTGGACAGCTATTCAGGTGTTAGCCTACGCAGCCGAACCAGGTGAAAGGTGCGCCATGTCTATAATTGGTTGGATCATCCTGGGGCTGATTGCCGGGTTCATTGCCAGCAAGATCGTAAACAAGACCGGCCAGGGCTTCTTCCTCGATATCGTGCTCGGCATTGTCGGGGCGATCGTCGGAGGGTTCATTTTCTCTGCGGTGGGAGCCAGCGGCATAACCGGCTTCAACCTGTGGAGCATGTTGGTGGCGATCATCGGCGCGATAATCGTTTTGGTGATTTACCACGCCGTCGCTGGCCGGCGGGTCTGATCAGGAGGAAGAGATGGGACTTCTGGACGACGTTCTCGGCTCCGCGGTTCCCGGTGGAGGTCTTGCCAAGCCGTTGATGGTGGCCGCGACTGCCTTGCTTGCGGCAAAGGCAACCGGCGGTCTCGGAAGCTTCCTCGGGGGCGGCGGAACGGCCGCGCCAACCCCATCGGGTGGAGGTCAGCCACAATCGGGTCAGGCGCAGGGTGGGCTCTTCGGAGGGCTTGCTGGCCTGGTGCAGCAGTTCCAGCAGAGCGGGCATGGCGACATCATCAATTCCTGGGTCGGGTCGGGAGAGAACCGCCCGATCACGCCGGAGCAGCTGCATCAGGCGCTGGGCCCCGAAGCGGTGAATAACCTCTCGCAGCTGACCGGTGTGGCCTCAAATAATCTGATTCCCGAGCTGGCGCGCGTCCTGCCCGGGATCGTCGACAAATTGACGCCGCAGGGCCGCATTCCCGATCATGCCGAGATGTCGCGCTGGTAACTTAAGTCGGCGCTAAACCGGCACCTCGACCAGACGGTCGATGAAGATGCCGGGGGTGACGATCATCTCGGGATCGAGCTCTCCGAGCTCGACAATACGGCGCACCTGAGCGATCGAAAGATCCGCCGCCATCGCCATTGTCGGGTTGAAGTTGCGCGCCGACTTTCGGTAGGTCAGGTTACCCCAGCGGTCGCCGCGGTCGGCCGAGAGCAACGCAACATCGCCCTTTAGCGGCTTTTCCAGCACATACATCCGCCCATTGATCTCGCGGTGCTCCTTGCCCTCGGCGAGCCGCGTTCCGACCGAGACCGGCGAGTAGAAACCGCCGAGCCCGGCCGCGGCGCAGCGCATCCGCTCGCTGATGATGCCCTGCGGCACCAGCTCCAGTTCGATCCGGCCGGCCCCATAGAGCTCCTCGAATACCACCGAGCCCGAGCTGCGCGGAAACGAGCAGATGATCCGCTTGACGCGTCCGGCTCCAAGCAGCGCCGCGAGCCCCCTCCTCCCGGTTCCGGCATTGTTGGCGACGACGGTCAGGTCGCGCGCCCCTTGCTCGGCGACCGCCTCGCACAACGCGTCGGGCAACCCGGCGCCGCCAAACCCGGCGCACAGGATCGTGGACCCGTCGCGGATGCCGGCGACCGCTTCGGCGAGGCTATTGACTCTTTTGTCGATCATCAGAACGCAACCATGTCGCCGCCCTTTAGCGCGAGCATCGCCCGCGCCTCGTCGGGTGTGGCGACTTCGAGCGACAGGTTCTCGATGATCGAGCGAACGCACTTGACCTGGTCGGCATTGCTCTCGGCGAGCTTGCCTCTGCCAATCCACAGCGAATCTTCGAGCCCAACCCGGACATTGCCGCCCATGATCGCACCCATCGACACCAAGGGCAGCTGGTGGCGCCCGGCGGCGAGGATCGACCAGGCATAATTATCGCCGAAGAGTTTGTCGGCGATCCGCTTCATATGGACGACATTCTCCGGATCGGCGCCGATGCCGCCGAGGATCCCGAAGATCGTCTGCACAAAGAGCGGCGGCTTGACGAG
>JAFASL010000221.1 GCA_019244535.1 Alphaproteobacteria bacterium | reverse complement strand
ACGCGACTGTTATCGCGGTTCATCGGCGAGATTTGCGCTTGCTTTTGATTTTCCTTTTCAAGGGTGTGATGGTCGGGGTCGTGATCGCTGTTCCGGTCGGTCCGGTTGGCGTCATCTGCGTTCGCCGGACGATTTTCGAGGGCAGGGAGGCCGGGTTCATTTCCGGGCTCGGCGCCGCGACCGCGGACGCGCTCTTTGGATGCATCGCCGCATTCGGCCTCACTTTTGTTTCCGATTGGCTGATCGGCTACCATCAATGGCTGCGCATCGCCGGCGGATGCTACCTGCTGTATGTCGGCGGCCGCGCGCTGCTTGCCGCGCCGGAAGCCAAGCGGACCTCCGAACCAGACACCGAAGGTCTGCTGCGGGCTTTTTTGTCGACCTTCGTTTTGACCTTGACTAACCCGATCACGATCCTCGCTTTTCTCGGTATTTTTTCGGCCCTAGGCCTCAGCGGTGCCGACGCAACCTTCGCCCGCGCGGCCATCCTCGTGCTTGGGGTATGGCTTGGCTCGTTGTTGTGGTGGCTGGCTCTGACCTTCGGATTGGGATCCCTGTTCCGCTCCTTTGAGGCGCATCATCTGAAGTGGATCAACCGCGGCTCGGGGACCATTTTGTTGCTTTCCGGGGCGGGGCTGCTCGCCGCGCCGCTGATCGCGCATATGAGCTGACCCGCGAAGGGTCGGCTCCGGGAGAGGATCGCATGGTTTACCTGCCGCCAGCCTTCGCCGAGAAGCGTCCGGAGATTTTGATAAATCACATCGAGCGCTACGATTTTGGCCTGCTCGTCAGCCAAGGGGAGGCGGGGCTCGTGGCGAGCCACATACCGTTCCTGACCGAACGCGGCGGCGACCAGCTGCACCTGCAAGGCCACCTCGCGCGACCCAATCCGCAGGTCGCCGATCTCGCGCGCGGCGGCGAGGTGCTGGCCATTTTTCATGGACCGCACGCCTACATCTCGCCCAATTGGTATGAGACGGGCCCGAGTGTGCCGACCTGGAACTACGCCGACGTCCATGCTTATGGCACCGTGCAGCTGATCGAAGATGAGGAATGGCTGCGGCGGTTTCTGGTTAGGCTGTCCGACCGCCACGAAACCCGCAACCCGGTCCCATGGCGGATGCAGGACCTTCCGGAACCCTACGCCCAGGCGATGCTGAAGGGCATCGTCGGGTTCGACATTGCGGTGACCCGGCTCGAGGGCAAATACAAGCTGAGCCAGAACCGCCCGACAGCGGACCGCCCCGGTGTCATCAAGGAGCTCGAGGCGCGAGACGATGGCGAACCGCGCGCCGTCGCGCGTCTGATGCGGGAACGCGAGCCGGTTTGAGGCATGTCCCGCCGCAAGCCCCTCACCCTCCTATTGCGGCCGCAATCGGCCCCTGCCTCTCCCCGCTTCCGCGGAGCCGGGGCGGGGGTGAGGGGCATTTTTATCCTGCTGCTATGGCTCTTGGTTGGTCCTTTGCCGGTCGCTCAGGCGGCTGAGCCGGCCCCCGTTTCCACCGACGAACTCCAACGTCTCGTGGATACCCTCCACGACGACACGGCCCGCGAAAAACTGGTCGAACAGCTGCGCGGGCTGATTGCCGCGCAACGCGGCGCCGAGAAGGAGAAACCCGCCGGCGCCGCGTTCTTCCAAAACATCAGTCAGCAGGTGGACGCTTTTTCTGGCGAAATCCTCGCTGGCGCCGCTATCGTGGTTGACGCTCCACGCCTCCTTGACTGGGCGAGCGAGCAAGCCTCCGATACGGCGGCGCGGCGCTTGTGGGGCCACGCGGCTGTCGCTTTCGGGCTGATTTTTGGCTGCGCTGCCCTCGTCGAATGGGCGCTCCGGTCGATCATCTCGCGCCTTTTGCCGCGTTTGCCGGTGCGCCGTAGCGACACGCGTTTGGTGCGCGCGTGTTTCGCGCTGCTGGGTCTGATCCTCGCGGCGTTACCGGTCGCAGCCTTTGCGGCGACGGCATATGCCGTGCTGCCAAGCATCACCGAGCCCCTTACGCGCGCTCGCTTGACGCTGACGGTTCTGGTAAACGCCACAGTCAAGGCGCGTCTTTTTCTTTGCCTCGTCAAGTCGGTGCTGCTGCCCGCCGACGCCGGCACTGCCTTTATTCCGATCGATTTGGAGACCCGAAACTATCTTTATATTTGGATAAGGCGGTTCACTTTCTGGGGGGTCTTTGGATACGCGGTTCCCGAAGCTGCCTGGTGGCTCGGCGTTCCCGGCGCGCTTTATGCGCTGATGCTGAAGACTGTGGGCCTAGTGGTTGCGATGTTGGCGATCATCTTTTTGTTGCAGAACAGGTTGAGTATTGCTGCATGGATCACCGGCGAGCCAGCAGCCGCGTCCGGCTGGAGCCGCGTCCGGCGCACACTCGGGGAGACCTGGCATCTCCTGGCGATCCTTTACATCGTCGGCGCCTACCTGATTTACGCGTTGCGTATAGAGAGCGGATTCACCTATGTGTTGCGTGCCACGCTCATCAGCCTCATCCTTATTGTCGCTGCAAGACTTCTCGTTAATTTCGTGCAGCGTTTGAGCAGGCGTGGGTTTTCTATAAAGCCGGAGCTCAAGGCACAGTTTCCCACCCTCGAGCAGCGCGCCAACCGTTACATTCCCATCCTGACGGGACTGGCAAGCGCGATCATCTACATTGCGGCCTTTCTTGCCGTGCTCCAAGCATGGAATGTCGCGGCTTTCGCCTGGTTTGGCACCGACTTCGGCCGGCGGATGACCGGACATGCGCTGGCGATCGGCGTGATACTGGTGATCGCTCTGGCGATCTGGGAGGTCTCGGCGAGCGCGATCGAGCGCTACCTGAGCGCGATCGACACCCGCGATGTGCCGCGCCGCACGCGGATACGCACATTGCTGCCGCTACTCCAGACGGCCTTGCTGGCCGTGATCATCGTCGTGACGTCGCTGATGGTTCTGTCGCATCTCGGAATCGACATCGCCCCGCTTCTCGCTGGGGCCGGCGTCGTCGGCTTGGCGGTCGGCTTTGGCAGCCAGGCCCTCGTCAAAGACATCATAACCGGGCTTTTCATCCTGCTCGAAGATCAGATCGCGGTCGGCGACATCGTCGACGTCGGCAAGGACCATAAGGGCGTTGTCGAAGCGATCACCATTCGGACGATCCGCATGCGTGACCTGTCCGGAACGGTGCACACCGTCCCGTTCAGTGAGGTGACCAGCGTCAAGAACCTCAGCAAGGATTTTTCCTACGCCGTCGCACGGGTCACGATCTCGTACCGCGAGGACATCGATCGCATCGTCGAGATATTGCAGGCAGTCGGCGATCAGCTGGCGCAGGACGAGGCAGTTAAGGCGTCCATTCTGAACCCGTTGGAATATATGGGGGTCGATGCGCTGGACGACACTTCAGTCGTGTTGGTGGTGCGCATCCGCACCGTGCCGGGAAAGCAACTCATGGTCGGGCGCGCCTTCAACCGCCTGGTGAAGATTGCATTTGACGAGCACGGCGTCACATCGCGGGACCCGACCCCGGTAGTTATGCTGCACGCGCCCACTGCGCCCGTCGAACCCGCTGCGGTGAGCGACACGACACCAAGACGCCGGCTCGCGTAAGACTCATTCGCGTCCCCCGCGCGCCAGCGCCTCGACAGACGCCAAGTCGGCGCAAGCGAGCACCGCCTCGGCAATCCGCCGGCTGAAGCCGGCTCGCGCAAAAGCGCCGAGTTCCCGCGCATGGTCGACAGCGGCGCGCCGAAACGGCCCGAGACGGCGGCGGCGGGCAAACGCGCAGGCCGCCGCCAGATCGGGGTCAGGTGCGTTAGCCTGCAGGCCCGACACGGCGTTGGCGATATCCGCCGCCGATACCCCTTTGGCTGCCAGACGCGCCCGCATGGCGCGCAGCGACTCGCCGCGGCGATGCAGCGAATCTGCCCGCGCAACGGCATAGGCGGCATCATCGAGCAGCCCGGATTTACGGTAGCGAGCCACCAGATCATCGATCAGCGGCGCTGTCGCAGCGATTTCCCCGAATGACCGTCGGCGGACCTTGCGGGTCAGCACGCGGCGCAGGTTCTCCGCCGAACTGGCGTAGCGCCCGAGATACTGGAGGGCCCAACGTTCGAGGAGCTCGGGTCCTATTTTACTATCCTCCACCCTTCGACCTCACTATCGGTTCGCAATCGGCTATGGTCCTGGTTCCCGATAGCTGTCAACTACAGGCGGCCAAAACCCGCAAAGAAGCGAGCATCCCGGACTGAGCGAGACGAGCGATCTCTCCGAAACGACGCGCGAGCCGCGCCCGAGGATCCTGATCCCGTTGGTGATCGGCTGCGCGTTTTTTATGGAGGGGCTCGATTCGACGATGATCGCCGTGGCGATCCCCGACATGGCCAGAGCGCTGGGAGAAATGCCGCTGCGGCTCAATCTGGTGATCACCACGTATCTGTTGAGCCTGGCGGTCTTTATCCCGGTCAGCGGCTGGGTTGCCGACCGGCTCGGCACGCGCGTTGTATTCTGCGCTGCGATCGCGATTTTCGCGGCTGGCTCGGCGCTGTGCGGGTTGGCGCCGAACCTGCCGATGCTGCTGGGGATGCGCGTATTGCAGGGGTTCGGCGGCGCGATGATGACGCCGGTCGGCCGCCTCATCCTGCTCCGCAGCTTCCCGCGATCGGGGCTCGTCTCGGCAATGAACTGGATGACGATCCCCGCAATGATCGGGCCGACAATGGGGCCGATCGTCGGCGGCTTTCTGACGACCTATTTCTCTTGGCGCGCAATTTTTTATTTGAACCTGCCGATCGGAATCGCCGGCGTAGTGCTGGCGCTGTGGTTGATCGAAAATTTCCGCGCGCCGGCGCCGACCCGGTTCGATTTGCGCGGGTTTTTCATCGCCGGGTCGGGTCTCGCCTTGCTCGAGCTGGCGATCGAGAATGTCGGGCGCCCGATAATTCCGGGGCCGCTCGGAACCATTTTCTTTGTCGCAGCCTTTGCGATCCTGCTGCTCTACGGCTGGCACGCTGGCCGCCGCGAGGATCCGATCCTCGACCTTCGTCTGTTTCGCATACGCACCTTCCGTATCGGCACGGTGACCGGCAGCGTCTGCCGGATGGGCCTCGACGCCGTGCCATTCCTGTTGCCGCTGCTTTTCCAAATCGGGTTCGGCCTCAGCCCGCTGCAATCCGGTCTTTTGTCGTTCTCATCGAGCCTAGGCGCGATGCTCGTACGGACGCTCTCGACACTGCTTTTGCGGTTCTTCGGGTTTCGCCGACTGCTGGTCGGCGGCGCCTTTCTTGCCGCGGCGGTAACTGTCGGGTGTGGCCTTTTGCGCCCGGAGACGCCGGCTTGGCTGATCGTCCTTTTTGTTCTGCTGTCAGGCTGCGTGCGGAGCATCCAATATCTGGGCCTCAATACCATCAGCTATGCGGACGTTCCGGGCGCGGTGCTGAGCAAGAGCACCAGCGTCGGTGGGGTCGCCCAGCAGCTCGCGCGCGGATTCGGCATCGCGATCGGCGCCGCCATGCTGGCGCTGATTGCCGGCCCTACAAATTTGACGGTAGAGGATTTTCGGCTCGCCTTCTTTTTGATAGCTCTGCTGCCGCTACTGTCTGTTGCGGGGTTCGCGCGTCTCTCCCCGCTCGATGGGGCCGAAGTCAGCGGTCATCGTCAAGCGCAGCCCCGCTCCGCGTAGACCGGAGGCGTCGGCCGCCTATAGGGCGGCGGACCAAGCGAAAGCGTTCACAATAGAGCAGCATATCCGGCGCGAACTAACCACGGCGCTCGAAATAGGCGCGATGCACGCGCCGCCAGTCGGCGAGGGTGCGGTCGCCTTCCCCTTCGTCAAAGACAAATTCCTCGTCGACTTCTTCGAAGCGCCGCTGGGTCAGCTCAATGGTCTCGATGACAGCCTTTGGGCTTCCAGAGCCGTCGAGCATCACCATGCACTTAATATGAGTTTGTGTACCCTCGCTCGCCGCCCAGCACGTCGCCCGCTTTTTCCGCGGGAATTAGCCTGCGCGGCACGAATTGACAGCCACTGCTGCCCTCCCCATACTCCGCTGCTTTCCTGCTCGACGGCTGGGCGGCAGTGCCGGTCCAGCAAGCGCGGAGAGGGCGATGATGAGCAATCCCGGCGACGCGATCCAGCATCTCGCAAAGGACCGGGAAGCTGCGCGTGCGAACCGCCGGCGACGACGATAACCCCCGTCTTCTTGCCGATAGTTCCCCATTAGAAACGCGCAGGAGAGTTTCCGTGATACCAGCTGTTATGCCGACCTATGGTCGGTGGGACGTTGCCGTCGAGCGGGGCGAAGGCCTCCAACTTTACGCCACCGACGGCCGCAAGTTTCTCGACTTCACCAGTGGGATCGGGGTGACCGGGCTCGGTCATTGCCACCCGCATGTCATCGCTGCCCTCTCGGAGCAGGCAAAGCGGCTGTGGCACACCTCGAACCTGTTCCGTATTCCGGGGCAGGAGAAGCTGGCGCAGCGGCTCGTCGACAATACCTTCGCCGATACCGTGTTCTTCGGCAATTCCGGTGCCGAGGCGTGCGAATTGGCGATCAAGGTCGCTCGCAAATATCAGTCCGAGACCGGCCATCCCGAGCGTTACCGTGTGATCGGGTGCCAGGGCTCGTTCCACGGCCGAACGTTTGCGACGCTGGCTGCCGCCGGAAATGAGGCGTACCTGAAGGGCTTTGGACCGCCGATGGAAGGCTTCGACCACGTGGCCTTCGGCAACCTGAACGAGATGCGCGCCGCGGTCGGAAAGGAGACCGCCGCCATCATGGTCGAGCCGATCCAAGGCGAAGGCGGTGTGCGGGCTGCGCCGGAGGGCTATCTGAAGGGGCTGCGCGACATCGCCGACGAGTTCGGACTAATGCTCGTCTATGACGAGGTTCAGTGCGGCATGGGGCGCACCGGCAAGCTGTTCGCGCATGAATGGGAGGGTGTCCCGCCCGATATTATGGCGGTCGCCAAGGCGCTCGGAAACGGTTTCCCGGTCGGCGCGTGTCTCGCCACGGAACGTGCCGCCGTCGGCATGGTCGCCGGGACCCACGGATCCACCTTTGGCGGCAACCCGCTGGCGATGGCCGCCGGCAATGCCGTTCTCGACACGATGCTCGAACCCGGCTTTTTCGTGCGGGTGGGTCAGATGGCCAAACTGCTCCGCAGGCGGCTCGAGACCTTTGCCGTGTCTTATCCCAAGCTGTTCGCCGAAGTACGCGGGGCGGGGCTGTTGGTCGGTATCCGCTGCGTCGTGCCGGCCGCCGATGTTGTCGCAAAATTGCGGCAGAACGGCCTGTTGACGCTGACCGCCGGCGACAACGTCTTGCGGATCCTGCCGCCGCTGATCGTCAGCGAGCGCGACATCGACGAGGCGCTCGACATCATGAACAAGGTGGCGCGGGAGTGGCCGGCGTGAGAAACGCGGCGCGAGAGCTGGCGCCGATCGGCGAGCGGCATGCGCCGCCCGATCCGCCGCGCCACTTCCTCGACATCGACCAGTTCGACACGGACGAGTTGCGCGCGATCCTCGACACCGGCTTCGCCTATAAAAACGGTCGGCGGCGCGACCGGCCGCTCGCCGGCAAGACCTTGGCGATGATTTTCGAGAAGCCGTCGACGCGGACCCGCGTGTCGTTTGAGGTCGCAATGCGCCAACTCGGCGGCGACACGATCTATCTCAGTGCCGCCGACAGCCAGCTCGGCCGCGGCGAGACCGTGGCCGACACGGCGCGCGTGTTGTCGCGTTACGTCGACGCGATCATGATCCGCACCAACCAGCCGCGCAAACTGGACGATCTGGCACGCTACGCCACGGTCCCCGTCATCAACGGTCTAACCGACACGTCTCACCCATGCCAGATCATGGCCGATGTGATGACGTTGCAGGAGAAAAAGGGCCCAGTCGCCGGCAAGGTCGTGGCGTGGAGCGGGGACGGCAACAATGTCGCGGCCAGCTGGGTTCATGCGGCAGTGCGCTTTGGCTTCACGTTTCGGCTCGCCTGTCCGGAGGAGCTCAGCCCGCCGCAGCGGCTCATCGATTGGGCGCGCCGCGAAGGGGGCCGCGTCGAGTTGACCGCAGACCCGGTGGAGGCTGTCGCGGGCGCGGATTGCGTCGTCACCGACACCTGGATCTCAATGGGCGTTGAAGCGAGCGTCAACCGCCACAACATGTTGGCGCAGTACCGCGTCGATGAGCAGCTGATGGCGCATGCCAAGCCCAACGCCATCTTTATGCATTGCCTGCCGGCAAAGCGCGGAGAAGAAGTCACCCCGGGGGTCATCGACGGCCCGCAATCGGTCGTGTGGGACGAGGCAGAGAACCGGCTGCATGCCCAGAAGGGTATTCTTGCCTGGTGTCTCGGTTAGCTTTCGTAACTGCGTTTGCCGCCGCAATTCGGAGCGTCCGAGCTTGAACAGCTCCAGCCAGACCGAACCTGACGACCTGATCCAGCCATTCCGGATCGATCCTTTTGCGTTGCGCGGTCGCCTTGTGCGGCTGGGTCCGGCAATCCATCGTATTCTGTCGCAGCATGACTACCCGGAACCGGTCGCGGCGATGCTGGGCGAGGCCATAACCTTAGCGGTCGTGCTTGCCGGTGCGCTGAAATACGACGGGATCTTCACGCTGCAGACCAAGGGTGACGGGCCAATCCGGATGATGGTCGCCG
>JAFASL010000181.1 GCA_019244535.1 Alphaproteobacteria bacterium | reverse complement strand
GTTCTTTGCATATATCTGGACTATGTTCTGATCCGCACCGGTTGCGCGGGAAAACCTCGCGCTCTATTCTCGATCCGGCCGGTCCGCAAGACAGCCAAAGCCGCGCCGGAGAGTATCGTGAAGATCCGCGACATCGAAGTATTTCAGGTTCAATGGGCGCCGGAGGACAGGCCCGCGCAGCGCAGCGCCTGGGTCAGAGTTCATGGCGATGACGGGGTGTTCGGCATCGGCGAGGCGTCGCCGATGCAAGGCGGCCTCGCCTCGCTGGGGATCCTAAAGCACAATCTTGCGCCGGCATTGATTGGCAAGGACCCGCTCGACCATGCGGTTCTGCTCGACACTTTGCTGCATACCTTTGTCAAGCTCGGACCCGAGGGTGCGCTGACCGGCGCGCTGGCGGCGCTCGACATTGCGCTCTGGGACCTGAAGGGCAAGCTCCTCAACCAGCCGATCTATAAATTGCTCGGCGGCGCCTGGCGTACCGCCCTGCCCTTCTACGCCTCGATCGGCGGCAATGGTCAGCGCAATATCGACGACATGCTGCGCGTCGTCGAGACCCGACTGAAGGATCAGCCGGCGGCGGTAAAGATCCGCTTCGACAACGACCGCACAAAGCCGGACATCGACATCCCCGGCGATCTGGCAAAGGCGCGCGCGGTCCGGCGCCTGGCAGGTGATGACTTCCCGCTCGCCTTCGACGCCAATAACGGCTATTCGGTCGGCGGCGCAATCCGCGTCGGGCGCGCGCTCGAAGAGCTCGGCTATTGGTGGTTCGAGGAGCCGGTTCAGCATTATCATGTCCGGGCGATGGGCGAAGTCGCGCAGCGGCTCGACATCACGGTCTCGGCCGGCGAACAGACTTACACGCTTTCCGGGCTTGCCGACCTGATCGCCGCCGGGGCCCGCATGGTGCAGCCCGACATTGTCAAGATGGGCGGGATCACCGGTCTGATGCGCTGCGCAGCGCTCGCCAATGCGCACGGCGTGGAACTGGTGCCGCACCAGACGCAGCCGACAATCGGCCATATGGCCAATCTGCATCTGGCGGCGAGCCAATTGCACGCCACCAAGCCGTGCGAGCTGAACGATCCGTCGCCACGCATGCATGCGGTGTTCGAAAATCCGCCGCGGGCGGTCGACGGTCTCTTTCACCTGACGCAGGATCCGGGATTGGGGCTGAAGGTGAACGAGGCGGAATTGGCGAAACGGCGCGTGCCGGTCGCCTGAGGAGACGCGATGGACGCGGTCGTCATGGCGGTCAGCCGCAGCGCCACGCATTCGCTGGCCAAACCCAACCAGCAGAGCATCCGGCTCTCGGCCGGGCTCGGCGTCGAGGACGACGCGCACCAGGGCGTCACGGTAAAGCACCGCTCGCGGGTGAGGCGCGACCCAACCCAGCCCAATCTGCGCCAGGTTCACCTGATCCATGCCGAGCTGCACGAGGAATTGCGCGCGGCCGGTTTCGCCGTCTCGCCCGGGCAAATGGGCGAGAACATCACGACCCGCGGGGTCGATCTGCTCCATTTGCCGGTCGGAGCGCGGCTGCATCTCGGCGCGGCGGTTGTCGAGGTGACGGGCCTGCGCAATCCGTGCGCGCAGCTGGACCGCATCCAGCCGGGCCTGATGGCCGCCACGCTCGGCCGGGACGAGAGCGGCAATCTCGTCCGCAAGGCCGGCATCATGGGGATCGTGATCAGCGGTGGTGAGGTGCGCCCGGGCGACCCGATCCGGGTCGAGTTCCCGCCGGAGCCGCATCGCCGGCTGGCAGCCGTCTGAGGGCACCCCGCTGCAGCCTGCCGCGCCGTTGCCGGCGGCCAAAGGTTGTGAGAATCTAGCCGGATGAATTCGCGATCGGCCGGCTTGGCGCTCGGCTTTTCGAGCGCCGGCCATTTTTTTGCGCATTTGCTTATGCTGCTCTACCCGACTGTCGTGCTCGTGCTCGAGCGCCGGTGGGGCATGTCGTATGGCGACCTCCTGTCATTATCGCTCGGCGGGTTTGTGCTCTTCGGCCTCGGCGCGCTTCCGGCGGGCTGGCTTGGCGACCGGTGGAGCGCCGAGGGGATGATGGTCCTGTTTTTCATCGGCACCGGAGGCGCGGCGATCGCCGCCGGATTGACGGACGGGCCGGTGGCGCTCGCTTTCGGCCTCGCCGGGATCGGCCTGTTCGGCTCGATATATCATCCGGTCGGCACGGCATGGCTCGTCCGCAACGCCCGGAACCGCGGGCGTGCGCTCGGCGTCAACGGCATCGCCGGCAGCGTCGGGCTTGCCGCGGGGGCGTTCGTCGCCGGCGCGTTGGCGCAGGCGATGGGCTGGCGGGCGGCTTTCATCATTCCGGGCGCGCTGTGCGCTGTGACCGGCGTGATTTTGCTCTGCTGCCTGCGCGGGGGTACCATCGTTGCGGCCACGGTCGACCGCCGCTCCGAACCGGAGGCCTCGCGCAACGACGTGGTTCGCACGTTTATCGTGCTGTCGTTCACGATGCTGGCGGACGGCACGATCGCACAAGCGATTCCGGTCGCCCTGCCGAAGGCCTTTGCCGCGGGATTGACTGGCCTCACCGATGGCGGGACCCTTGACGCGGGCGGCTTTGTCACCCTGGTGTTTCTTGTCGCCGCGACGGCTCAGCTGGCGGGCGGCTGGCTCGCCGACCGCTTTGCAATGAAGGCGGTTTATGTCTTTGCCTGGGCGGCTCAGGTTCCTCTTTTCATTCTCGCCGCGCAGGCGCGAAATCTGCCGCTGCTCGGCGCCATGATCGCGGTCAACTACCTCGGCGTATTGTCGGTGCCGGCGGAAAATGCATTGCTTGCGCGCTATACCCCGCCCCGCTGGCGGGCGACGGCTTTCGGTGCCAAGTTCCTGCTGGCGCTCGGCGTCAGCACGATCGGGGTCAAACTCGTAGCCGTCAGCTATGATGGCATTGGAAACTTTGCACCGCTGTGGCTGACCCTAGCGGGCTGCGCCGGCTTTGTCGCAGTCGCCGGCCTGTTCCTGCCGGGCCGCCTGCGCCGCGACGCCGCGATCCTGACGCCGCTGCCGGCGCAATGACGGACCTGTCTGCGGAGCACCCGGCTGGTGCATGCCGCGCGTCAGATCTATAACCCGCCCGACCCTCGGGTCGGCTGCGATGGCAGCAACAGCGTAGGAGAAAAGCGTGAGTGAACCGCTGCCTGTCGTCTACCTTGCGCGACATGGCGAGACCGCCTGGAGCCTTTCCGGCCAGCATACCGGCCGCACCGACCTGCCGCTGACCGAGCGCGGCGAGCAGCAGGCGCGGGCGCTCGCATCGCGGCTGCGCGAGGCAAAATTCACCGAGGCCCTGACGAGCCCGTCGCAACGCGCGCGGCGGACCGCAGAATTGGCCGGGTTTGGCAACCTCACCAAAACCGATCCCGATCTCGCCGAATGGGATTACGGCCAGTATGAGGGCCGCCGCACCGCCGATATCCTTGCCGAACGCCCCGGTTGGTTCTTATTCCGCGACGGCTGCCCAGGCGGGGAAACTCCGGACCAGGTGGCGGCGCGCGCCGACCGGGTGGTTCGGCGCATCCGCGCCGTCCAAGACAATGTGGTCATTTTTTCGAGCGCGCATATCCTGCGGGTGCTCACGGCCCGCTGGCTCGACCTCGAAGCGGCTGCGGGTCGTTACCTCTTGCTGGGAACATCGAGCCTCAGCATTCTCGGCTACGAGCACAATCTGGAAGAACCGGCGATCCGCCTGTGGAACGAAACCCATCAGTCGGAGTGACTTCGGCCCAAAAGGAACCGCTCGATGATCACCCCCGATACCACCGTGTTCCTCGTCGATGTCGACAACACGCTGCTGGACAACGACCGCATCCAGGCCGATCTGAAACGCCATCTAGAACGCGAATTCGGGGCGGCCTGCCGCGACCGCTACTGGGCGATCCTGGAGGACCTGTTCACCGAACTCGGCTACCGTGACTATCTCGGCGCGTTGCAGCGCTACCGCGTCGAAAACCCCCACGACATACACCTGCTGTCGATGTCCTCTTATTTGGTGGATTATCCGTTCGCGAACCGGCTCTACCCGCAGGCCCTCGATGTGGTCGAGCACTTCCGGAATTGGGGGCGGACCGCAATCCTCTCCGACGGCGACGTGGTCTTTCAGCCGCGCAAAGTCGAGCGCTCGGGCATTTGGGAAGCGGCCGACGGCCACGTGCTTATCTATATCCACAAGGAGCGGGAGCTCTCGGACGTGGAGCAGCGCTATCCTGCGCGCCATTATATCCTGGTTGACGACAAGCCGCGCATCCTCGCGGCAGTCAAGGAAATCTGGGGGAGTCGCGTGACGACAATCCTGCCGCGTCAGGGCCAATACGCCAATGATACCCGGGTCGTCGCGTCATTGCCGCCGGCCGATGTTACCGTCGAACGCATTGGCGACCTGCTCGCCTTTGATTTTCCCACAATGGTCAAGAAATCCTCGTAACGCTGTCGTTGGAGGGAGTTCCCATGCAACTCGGAATGGTCGGCCTTGGCCGGATGGGCGCCAACATGGTCAGGCGGCTTCTCAAGGGAGGCCATCAATGCGTCGTCTTCGACATGTCGCCGCAGGCGGTCACTGAGCTCACCGCTGAACGTGCGGTCGGATCAAGCTCGCTGGCCGATCTGGTGAAAAAACTGGAGAAGCCGCGGGCGGTCTGGCTGATGGTGCCGGCAGCCGTCGTCGACAAGACGATCGCCGACATCCTGCCGGCGCTCGAACCCGACGACATCCTGATCGACGGCGGCAATTCCTACTACATCGACGACATCAGGCGCGCCAAGGAATTGGCGCCGCGCCACATCCACTATGTCGATGTCGGCACCAGCGGCGGCGTGTGGGGATTGGAGCGCGGCTATTGCATGATGATCGGCGGCGAGAAACCCGTCGTCCAACGCCTCGACCCGATTTTCGCGACTCTCGCGCCCGGCAGAGGCGACATTCCGCCGACCCCGGGGCGCGAGAAGCTGGGCGCCAGCACAGCCGAGCAGGGCTATCTGCATTGCGGCCCGAACGGCGCCGGCCATTTCGTCAAGATGGTGCACAACGGCATCGAATACGGGCTGATGGCCGCCTACGCGGAGGGGCTGAACATCCTGCGCAACGCCGACGTGGGAACTCGTCAGCAGGAGTCAGACGCCGAGACGGCTCCGCTCGAGCATCCGGAGGATTACCGGTACAACATCGACACCGCGGAGGTGGCGGAGGTGTGGCGCCGCGGGAGCGTGGTCGGGTCGTGGCTGCTGGACCTGACCGCCGACGCGTTGGCCAGGTCGCCGGGCCTGGACGAATTCTCGGGTCGGGTGTCCGACTCGGGCGAGGGGCGATGGA
>JAFASL010000170.1 GCA_019244535.1 Alphaproteobacteria bacterium | reverse complement strand
CCGAACACCGGCGCCAATGCGATCGACGTGCTGACGAAATCGGAGAGCGACGCCAAGGCTATCGAGGCCAGGCTCGAGAAGCTGCCGGAGGTGGCCCGGGTGATGTCGCTCGACAGCTTCGTGCCGGAAGATCAGCCTGCCAAGCTGAAGCTGATCGCGCAGGGCGCGAAGGTGCTGGGGCCGGCGCTCAATCCGGACCAGATCGATGCGCCGCCAAGCGACAAGGAGAATGTCGAGGCGCTCAATTCGACCGTCAATAACCTGCGCAAGACCGCGGGCGACGGCAAGGGGTCGGGGGCAGTGGCCTCGCGGCGGCTCGCCGATGCGCTGGCCAAGCTCGCCACCTCCGACGAGGAGACGCGCAATAAAGCCCAGGCGGTGTTCGTGATGCCGCTCAAAATCGTGATCGAGCAGCTCAAGCTGACGTTGCAGGCGCAGCCGGTCAGCCTGCAAACACTCCCGGCCGACCTGGTGTCACAGTGGCGCAGCAAGGACGGCCTGATCCGGGTCGAGGCCGAGCCGAAGGGCGATCCGAACGATAACGACAATCTGCGCAGGTTCGCCAATGCGGTGCTGGCGGCCGAGCCGACCGCGATCGGCGGGCCGGTGTCGATCCTCAAATCGGGCGACACCATCGTGCGAGCGTTCATCCACGCCGGCATCTACGCGCTGGTCGTGATCAGCCTGCTGCTGTGGGTCACGCTGCGGCGGATCACCGACGTGCTGATGACGATCGTGCCGTTGCTGGTTGCCGGTGCGGTGACGCTGGAGATCTGCGTGCTGATCAAGCTGCCGCTGAACTTCGCCAACATCGTCGCGCTGCCGTTGCTGCTCGGCATCGGTGTGGCGTTCAAGATCTATTACGTGACGGCATGGCGGTCAGGCCGGACCAACCTGCTGCAGACCAGCCTGACGCGCGCCATCTTCTTCAGCGCGCTGACGACGGCGACCGCCTTCGGAAGCCTGTGGCTGTCCAGCCATCCGGGCACGTCGAGCATGGGCAAGCTGCTTGCACTCTCGCTCGTGACCACGCTGGCGGCCGTGCTGCTGTTCCAGCCCGCGTTGATGGGCAAGCCGCGCGTCATCAAGGAGTAGGAATCAAAGACTATCGGCCGACCCGGGGACTGGATCGGCCGATATCGATCAAGCTTCCAAAGCTTCTTTTCGCGTGATGCGCTAGCGCGCGTGGGCGATGTCGGGCAGCAGGCAGATATCACCGACCGGGTCGGCACTGGCGGTCTTTTGACCCGGCTTCGCGCCTGCCACGACGCCCGTGGTCTTCGGTGCCGGAGCTGCCGGTTTCGCGGTACCTTTTGCCATACTGTTCGCCGGGCTCGATGGGATCGGCGGACCGACCCGGGTCCAGGTCTCGCCGCCGCACAGGAAGCCGAGCACGCAACCTCTGATCTCCAGATGATCGGCATCGGTCGGCGTGATGGTGGAGTCGTAGGTCTTGCCGTCCTTGGCGTTGTAGACCTGACCTTCCCAGGCGTCCTCGCCGGCCTTCTTCTTCATGGCGAGGAGAATCGGCATGCCGAGTGTCGGCCTGCTTTGCCTGGCGACGTCAGGATTATTGCTATCGCGGCCGCCGGGCGTCTTTTCCCAGGCGACGACGCCCCACATGTTGCCATTGCATTGTGCGACTCTGATATTGGCAACACCGTCCGCAACTCGCCAGTCGCCGGTGGGGTCGGCCGCCATCGCGGAAGAAATTCCTGCTGCGAACAACAGTCCCGAACATGTTAATACTGTTCGCGTAAGAGATTTGGGGCGGTGCAACATTGGCTGAAACCCGTGCTTGCTTTGATGGTGCGAATGGGGGCAAAACGCCGCATTACGCGTTTTCAGTTGACGAGACGTCCATCAACCGAAGTATGTAGCCGATGCTAAAATCCAATCTAGACGTTTCCGAGATGTTTGTGGAGCGCCAGGCCCAGCGCAGTTCCATGCACTCCCGGCATCTGAACGAGCAACTGGTACGCGTTCTCAAGACGATCGGATACGATGTCGGGTTCCAGAAGGGGCAGGGACAATATCTGTTCGATCGCGACGGCGCACGCTATCTGGACTTGCTGAGCGGATTTGGCGT
>JAFASL010000022.1 GCA_019244535.1 Alphaproteobacteria bacterium | reverse complement strand
CAGCTTTTCGTTGCCCCCCAGCCGCCCTCCCAACAGCGCGTCGACAAGGCTCAACTGTTGCGTCATTCACCGACCCCCGCTCTTCCCCCAAGACCCAGGGAATCACGGATGTCCTCCCAACGCCAGCGGCTTTTGCAGAGAAATCCTAAAGGGCCGAGAGGGACTCGCGAGCAAGGAAAGGACCTCACCATCGCACTCACTCGGCTTTTTCGAGGTCGATCAGAATCGCGTTGGCGGCGAGGAAAGCGACGATGATCGACAGGAAATAAACGACATCGCGCAGATCGATCACGCCGCGCGGGATCGCGCTGAAGAGGACGAGAAAGCTTGCTTGCGCGACGCCATGGAGAAGCCATTCCGGCGCCCAACCCTGAAAAACACCGAGGACGATCGGCGAACCCGCCACGGTAAACACGAACACCAGCGCCGCAGTCACGACAAACGCGATGACCTGGTTCTTGGTCACGGCCGAAACGCAGGCGCCGACCGCCAAAAACGCTCCGGCCATCAGCCAGCTGGCGATGTAGCTGGCGAGAATGACACCGTTATCGGGGTGACCGAGAAAATTGACCGTCAGCCAAAACGGGAAGGTCAGGATCAGCGCGATCCCGGCGAAACACCATGCAGCGAGGAATTTTCCGGCAACCGCCTCGGTCATGCGGATCGGCAATGTCAGAAACAGCTCGATCGTCCCGCTGCGGCGCTCCTCGGCCCACAGCCGCATCGCCAGCGCCGGGATCAGTACGATGTAGAGCCAGGGATGAAAGGTGAAGAAGGGTTGCAGATCGGCTTGGCCGCGTTCGAAGAAATTGCCGACAAAGAAGGTCAGGATTCCCGCCATCACGAGAAAGATGACGATGAACACGTACGCGAGCGGCGTCGCAAAATAGGCAGCCAGCTCGCGGCGGAAGATGGTCAGAACGTTGCGCATGGCGGTCAGGCTGCGGCGGCGATTGGGTGCGGAGTAGTGATCTCGCGGAACACATCGTCAAGCCGCCCGCGCTCCACCTGCAGGCCGCTGACGGTCCAGCCGCGCTCGCGGGCGAGATCGGCGATTGCGCCGACCACTGGGTCTCCGCCGCGCGAAAACACAATCAGCCCGTTGCCGGCGGTGTCGACGCCGGCCACTCCCGGCAACGCAGCCAGCTCCGCCCTGACATTCGCATCGGCGCCGCCGACAATGGCTAGCCGAACGGCGTTGTGATGGCGCGAGCGCTGGGCCAGCTCTGCCGGCGTCCCATCGGCAAGGATTCGGCCGTGAGCGATGATGATCGCCCGGCTGCACACCGCCTCCACCTCCTCCAGGAGATGTGTCGAGATGATGATCGCCTTGTTGGGCCGCATCGCCGCGATGACCGACCGCATTTCGTATTTCTGGTTCGGGTCGAGTCCGTCGGTCGGCTCGTCGAGGATCAGCACGTCCGGATCGTGCAGCAGCGCCTGTGCGACGCCGACCCGGCGCTTGTAGCCTTTCGACAATGTTTCAATTGGCTGATGCATTACCTCCGCGATCCGGATCATCTCGACGACGCGGCTGATGCGACGCCTCGCCTCCTCGCCCGAGAAGCCGCGGATATGGGCGATGAAGCCGAGAAAGTTGTCCGGCGTCATGTCGGGATAAGCCGGCGCGCCCTCGGGAAGGTAGCCGATATGACGCTTTGCGGGGATCGGCTGCGTCGCAATGTCGTAACCGCAGATTATCGCGGTGCCGGCAGTGGGAGCCAGAAATCCGGTGATCATCTTCATCGTGGTCGACTTCCCGGCGCCATTCGGACCCAGAAAGCCGAGCACTTCGCCCTGCGGCACGGTAAAGGAGACATCGTCGACAGCTATCAACGGGCCGAAAGATTTCACCAGATGTCGGATCTCCAGCATACCAGCGTCCCCGATGACGGCCTGCTTGTACCTGCTCGCGGCGCGCCCCGATAAAGAAATCAGGCGCCCGTGACAAGAGGTTTTGTAATCGAGCGCTGCCGCCTAAGGGTTCATCGATGATTCGTCAACTGCGGCTTTCTTCCGGCCTGGTAATGCTCGCCTATGTGACGATGCATCTGCTCAACCACGCCGTCGGCTTGGTCTCGCTCGAGGCGATGGAGGACGTGCTCTGGTACATTTTCCGCATCTGGTCCAACCGCCCCGCGCAAGTGCTGCTTTACGGCAGCTTCTTGATCCATTACGGGCTCGCGCTATGGGCATTGTGGCAGCGGCGGAGCCTGCGGCTGCGATCCTCCGAGCTCAGCCAGATTATTCTCGGATTTGCCATCCCGATCCTGCTCGCACGTCACGTCGTCGGCACGCGAATTGCCGACAATTTCCTCCATACCGACACTGGCTATTACGCCTATCTGCTGTGGGTTTATTTCGTCGATTCCCCCGGGCACGGCTATTGGCAGATGCTGGTTCTCGTCGTCGCGTGGGCTCACGCGATGATCGGCCTTCATTTCTGGCTGAGGGTCAGGCCTTGGTATGCACACATAGCACCGGCGGCGCTCGTGGTCGCCGTACTCGTCCCGGTTCTGTCGCTGCTCGGAATGATCGAAGCCGGCCTTCATGTCGCGGCGCTCGCGAAAGACCCGAACTGGACGCGCGAAGCGTTTGCCCGCATGACTTTGCCGTCACCGGAAACGAAGCGTACGCTTGAGGCGATCACCGACGGGCTGAGCTGGTTTTTTGGCGGGACCGTCGCGGCGGTTCTGCTTGCGCGGATCGCTCGCCGCGCCTGGCGCAGGCGTCACGGCGTCGTGCGGATCGATTATGCCGACGGCCGCTGGATCGAGGTCACGCCGGGCACCAGCGTGCTCGAGGCGAGCAGAATCGCGGGGATCCCGCACGCATCGGTGTGCGGCGGCCGCGGTCGTTGTTCGACCTGCCGCGTGCGGGTACGCGGCGAACGCAACAGCATCGACCCGCCATCCGCCGATGAATTGCGGGTGCTGCGCCGCATCGGCGCGCGACCCAACATCCGCCTGGCGTGCATGTTGCGCCCGCGCGGGAGGATCGAGGTAACACCCTTGCTACCGCCATTGGCGCTCGCCGCCGACGGCCGTCGCCGCGTCGATTTCATGCAAGGGAGCGAACGAGAGATTGCGATCCTGTTCGCCGACATCCGCGGTTTTACCGCGCTCGCCGAGGGCCGGCTGCCCTACGATGTCGTGTTTGTGCTCAACCGCTACTTCGCTGCGATGGGCCGCGCGATCGAAAGCGCCGGAGGGCGCGTCGACAAATTCATCGGCGACGGCGTGATGGCGCTGTTCGGCATCGAGAGCAGTCCTCGCACCGCTTGCCGCGAAGCTCTCGCCGCCGCGCGACTGATGTCAGAGCGGCTGGACGAGCTCAACCGGTCGCTGCAGGCCGAGCTCGACCGTCCGTTGCGCATCGGCATCGGCGTCCATTGCGGGCCGGTGATTGTCGGCGAAATGGGATATGGCAGCGCTGCCACGATCACTGCGATCGGCGACGCCGTCAACACAGCGAGCAGGCTCGAGGCGCTGACAAAAGAATATGAATGCGAGCTCGTGGTCTCGGAAGAGACCGTCGCACGCGCCGGTATCGATTTGTCGGACCACCCGCGGCACGAAATTGAGATCCGCGGCAAACGGGAAATGCTTGCCGTCACAACCATAAAGCGCGCGGCAGACTTGCCGGCTCCCGGCGCCGTCCTGATCCGCCACAGCGAGCCGGCTGAGACCGCGACCCCGGTTGCCGCCGCTCCTCCGTGAGTGCGACGCCGGTGCTGCCCCGTGCCGGCGAAGGTCGGCGCCTAAATCTCCGCGTAGGTCCCGTTCTTCCAGACGTAGAAGACATATTTCGGGTCCGTGACGTCGCCCTTTTTGTCCCAGGTCAGGGGACCGACCACCGTATCGACGGTCATCGAGTGCAGCGCCTTTGACAGGTCGTCGACTTTGGCGGATTTGGCCTTTTCGGCGGCTGCGGCAAAGGCCTGGATCGCGGCGTAGGTGTAGAGCGTGTAGCCTTCAGGGTTGTACCCCTGGGCCATGAACTTGTCGACGACGGCCTTGGCGGCAGGCACGTGGCGCGGATCGGGCGGGAAGGTCATCAACGTGCCTTCGCCGGCCGGCCCGGTGATCTTCCAGAACTCCTCGGTAACCAGCGCATCGGCGCCGATGAACTGCGCCTTGAAGCCCTGGTCGCGCGCCTGTCGCACGATCAATCCACCCTCGGTCTGGTAGCCGCCGAAGTAGATCACGTCGATGTTCTCTTGCTTCATTTTGCTGATGAGCGCGGTGAAGTCCTTGTCCCCCTGCGTGATTGCCTCGTACATCGTCTCCTTGAGGCCGGCCTTGTTCATCGCCTTCATTGTCTCGTCAGCAATGCCTTTGCCGTACGCGGTCTTGTCGTGAACGATCGCCACCCGTTTTCCTTTGTAGTGGTCGGCCAGATACTTGCCGGCCACCGCACCCTGCGCGTCGTCCCGGCCGCAAGACCGGAATACATTGTTCCACCCTTTCTTTGCCGCATCGTCAGTCAAGGCCGGGTTGGTCGAGGCGGGCGTCATCTGCAAGACCCCCGCCTCGTTGTAGACCGCCGACGCCGGGATCGAGGACGACGAGCAGTAATGCCCGGCGACAAAAACCACCTTCTTCCCGACCACGTCATTGGCCGCCGCGACCGCCTGCTTCGGGTCGCACGCATCATCGGCGATGATCAGATCGAGCTTTTTGCCGAGCACGCCGCCCTTGGCATTGATGTCGGCGACCGCCATCTCGGCGCCGCGCTTCATCTGTTCGCCAAGCGCGGCGTTCGAGCCGGTGATCGGTCCGACCACTGCGATCGGGATGTTCTGTGCGTGTACAACATTGACGGCAAATCCAAATGCCGCCGCCAAAGTGATCGATCGGATCGAGCGTTTCATAAGTCCCCTCTCCTGCTCCGGCTTAAATGTAACACGACCGGCGCCTCAGCGCCGATCTCCTTCGAGATAGGCGGCTCGCACTTCGCTGTTGGTCAACAGTTCGGTGCCGGTGCCGCTGAGGGTGATTCGCCCGGTCTGCATGACATAGCCGCGATGCGCCAGCCGCAGCGCGTGATGCGCATTCTGCTCAACGAGCAGCACCGTCATCTTCTGCTGCTCGTTGATCTCGCGAATCACCTCGAAGATTTGTTTTA
>JAFASL010000016.1 GCA_019244535.1 Alphaproteobacteria bacterium | reverse complement strand
ACTCCGTGGGTTTTCCAATCGAGGCTTTGGTGCCCGCTCATCTCTCGCATCCTGTTGCCCAGCTACCCGAGTCTAACACGTCGAAAGGCAGCGTTCATCGCTATTGACATGAGCGTTTAGATATATCTTAGAACAGTCTATTATGATGGAGAAAAAGATGTATAGCCATCGTCATTCCTGTGGTGAAAGACGGTATGCGAGGCACGGCTTCGGCGTCGGCGGACGGTTTGCCGGCCATCAGCGCGGCGGCCGCGGCGGGCGGCTCGGCCGGGTCTTCGACCAGGGCGACCTGCGCTACGTGCTGTTGCAGTTGATCAGCGACAAGCCGCGCCACGGCTATGAGCTGATCAAGGCGATCGAAGAGAAGTTCGCCGGCATGTACAGCCCGAGCCCTGGCATCGTGTACCCAAACCTAAATCTGCTCGAAGAGCTTGGCTACGTGCGGTCGGAAACCGCCGCCGAGGGCACCCGAAAGCTCTACACGATTACCGAGGAAGGCACGAACTACCTCGCCGCCAACCGTCCTGCCATCGATGCGATCTTCGCCCGCATCGCCGAGATCAGCCGCGCCTATGGCGGCGGCCCGGCGCCGGAGATCCAGCGCGCGATGCGCAACCTCGAGGCGGCGTTGCGGATCCGGCTCGGCAAAGGCCCGCTCGATGCGACACAGCTGAGCCGGATCACCGAGGCGCTCGACCGCGCCGCCGGCGAGATCGAGCGCAGCTGAAAGAGGGGCGTCGTGCCGATCCCGGTTCTCGAAAGTGTTATCGTGATCGGCGCCGCGATCGCGATATTGCTGATGTTGCTGATCCCCCGCCGGAAGCCTGGGGCTGGACCGATGAAGCTCGCCGTCCCCGACCTGATCTCGAATTCCTATTTCCCGGCCGCCGCTGCCGTGGCGCTCGGGTTCTTTAAGCGGGAGGGGCTCGATGTCGAGTTGGAGCTGGTCTTCCCTGTCGACGAGGCCTATCGCGCGATGCGCGATGGCAGGGTCGATTTTGTGGCCGGCTCGGCGCATTCGGCGCTCGCCGCCTTCCCCGAGTGGCAGGGCGCCAAACTGCTGTGCGCGCAGGCGCAGGGAATGTACTGGTTTCTCGTCATGCGCGCCGATCTCGGCGCTGCGCACGGCGATTTGGGCATCGTGCGCGGCCGGCGGATCGGCGCCGCGCCCTGGGTCGAGATGGGGCTGCGGCGGCTGCTGATCGAGGCGGGGCTCGATCTCGAGCGGGACGGCGTGACGATCAAGCCGGTACCCGGCGCTTCAGGCGCCACCGTCAATTTCGGGCTGACCGCCGCCAAAGCGCTCGAGGACGGCAAGATCGACGGGTTCTGGGCCAACGGCATGGGTACCGAGGTGGCGGTGCGCCGCGGGGTCGGCACCGTGGTCCTCGACGTGCGCCGCGGCGACGGGCCGAAGCCCTGCTTCAACTACACGATGGCCTCGATGGCCGCGACAGACCGGCTCATCGAAAGCACTCCCGATACTGTGGCCGCCGCAATCCGCGCGATCGTCAAGACCCAGGCGGCGCTCCGGGCCGACCCCGAGCGCGCGACAGAGGTCGGCCGCAAGCTCTTCCCGCCCGCCGAGGCCGCGCTGATTGCCGCGCTGATCCGCCGCGACCTGCCCTATTACGATGCCGCGATCTCTCCGGAATTCGTCGCCGGTATGAACCAGTTCGCCCGCGATATCGGCATCTTGCACGGCGAAGTCCCGTATGATCGGGTCGTCGCCACCCGCTTCGCGCCCCTGTGGCACAGCTGACCGTGAGAAAAAGCGGCGCATCAGACTAGCTGATGGGCGAGCTGAAGCAGCCAGAAGCCACCTGCTCTTGCCGAAAGAGCAATAGCACCGATGAGCGCCACCCGCGGCACCAAGACCATCGCGAGGGCTGCCAGGCCTCGCGGGCCGACCCCGCGAAAATGGCTTTTGCCCAGCTTGAAGTCGTAGTCGATTACCATGGCGCCCCCTCCCTTCGGTCTCCGCCCGGACCGATTGTTCGTGCTATGTTCTAATATTGTTATAGGAAAATGTCAATTAATTTTTTCGCATCGCGAAAAAGATGCCCGATGATTCGGCCCGATCACGGTCCGCGGCATCGCTGGATTGACAAGCTCGGCGCGCCCCGGCGTATGCTGACCGGACTGTCGCTTGCGAGAGGAAGCAATGCCGTCGCGCAATACCGATCCGGCGCTGTTGCCGGCGCACATCATGTCGGAGGAGATCGCGGCTGGCCGGCTTTCACCGGCCGACCTCGTTGAGGCCGCTCTCAAACGCATTGAAGCCGCCGATAACAAGCTGCACGCCTTTGTCCAGGTGTACGATAAAGAGGCGCGGCTCGCCGCCGAGGCGGCGGACAAGGCGATACGCTCCGGTCATCGGATCGGGCCTCTGCACGGAATCCCGATTGCGCTGAAGGATCTGATCGAAATCGAAGGGCGGGTCACAACCGGCGGCTCGCAGGCATGGCGCGACCGGCGCTCGGCTTACACGGCGACCCTGGCGCACAGACTTATAGCGGCCGGCTTGATCGTCATCGGCAAAACGCACACGGTAGAGTTCGCGATGGGCGGTTGGGGCACCAACCAGCACTGCGGCACGCCGTGGAACCCGTGGGACCCGGACGTGGCCCGCACCCCGGGGGGGTCGAGCAGCGGCTCAGGGGTGGCGGTCGCGGCTGGGTTTGTGCCATGGGCGATCGGGACCGACACCGGCGGCTCGGTGCGGTTGCCGGCGTCGTGGTGCGGCCTCACCGGCCTCAAGACGACAATCGGGCGAGTCAGTACCCATGGCATCCTGCCGCTTGCTCCGACACTCGACACGCCGGGGCCAATGGCCCGCTCGGTCGATGACGCGGCGCTGCTCTATAACGCGATGCAGGGCCCGGACCCCCTCGACCCGCGGACCCGCGGCGTCGCGCCCGAGGATCCGATGCCGGCAATCAAGTGCGGCGCGCGCGGGCTGCGGCTCGCCCGCATGCCGGAGGGCGAGCGAGCGGGTGTCGCCGCGGAGGTCCTCGCCGCCTACGATGCGGCGCTCGAGGCGCTGGCGCAGCTCGGCGCCGAGATCGTCAATGTCGATCTGCCGCGCCGGTTTGCCGATTTCACTGATCTGACGGGCCGGATCATCGGCGCCGAAGGGTATTTCCTGGTCGGCCACCTGGTCGACGACATGAGCCTCCCGATCGACGACGCCGTGCGGCCCCGTATCGGGGCCGGCAGAAGCATCTCTGCGCGCGATTACCTCCGCGCGCTCGGCGAGCGCGATGCGGCGAAACAGGAGTTTGCAGCGGCGCTCACTAATGTGGACGCGTTGCTGACCCCGACCACGCAGACCGCCGCGATACCGGTCGAACAAGTCGACCAGGCCACCACCCCTGCACATTTCACGCGGTTCGTGAATGCGCTCGAGCTGTGTGCGCTGGCATTGCCCAACGGGTTCACCGCGACGGGACTGCCATTATCATTGCAGATTGTCTGCCGCGGCTATGATGAGGCGACCGCGTTGCGTATCGGCTGGGCCTATCAGCAGGCGACCGACTGGCACGAACGCCGCCCGCCCGGCATTGGCTGAAGACTGCCAGCACAGTGATGCCAACACCCATACTTTTGGTGACCCGCCGATTGCCGCCTGCGGTCGAAGCGCGGGCGGCTCGATGCTACAACGATCATGGGCCTGCATCACACGGTGCGGGTCATCGCCACCTTCAGCGTCGGTTACGACCACATCGCGGTCGAGGCTGCGGCGGCGCGCGGCATTATTGTCTGCAATACCCCGGGCGTGCTGTCGGTCGCCACGGCCGAGACGGTGATGCTGTTGATCCTCGCCGCCGCGCGCCGGGCAGGGGAAGGCGAGCGGCTGGTTCGCTCGGGTAACTGGCAAGGCTGGGCGCCGACCCAGTTGGTCGGCACCGAGGTTTCAGGCAAACGCCTGGGAATTTTCGGCATGGGCCACATCGGCCGCGAAGTGGCGCGGACGGCCCGCGCCTTCGATATGCAGATCCATTACCGCGATCAGGCCCGCCTGCCGGCGGATCTGGAGCGAGGTGCGATCTTTCACACGGACAAGACCTTTCTTCCGCAGTGCCAGGTGCTGACGCTAAACGCGCCGGGCGGCCCGTCTACCCGGCATTGGCTCAACGCTGAGCGCATTGCACTATTGCCGGAGAGCGCCATCGTGGTGAACGCCGCCCGCGGCACATTAGTGGACAACGACGCACTGATCTCCGGTTGCAGGATGGGCATGTCGGCTACGCGGGGCTCGATGTCTATGACGGGGAGCCGCTAGTTCACCCGGGCTATCTCGGGCTGCAGAACGTCGTACATTTGCCGCATCTCGGCAGCGCCACGGCCGAGACTCGAAACGCCATGGGCTTTCTTGCGTTGGACGGCATCGGCGCGGTGCTGGCCGGACGGATGCCGCCCAATCTGATTAGCTGAATGCGCCGGCGGACAGCCGGCGCTGGTTCCTCAAGCCCACCGACCCTCGATCCACACCCAGCCGCTCGGCCCTTGCTGCCAATACCCGGGCACCCAGTTGGCCAACGGCGCCGGCCGCTGCACATACTGTCCGGGCAGCCAGACGTACTGCCCGCCGGTCCAACTCCAGTGCCCCGGCTGCCAAACCGCCGTCGGGGATGGCAGCGGAGGCGGCGTCTCGACCCGCGGCGGCGGCGGAGCGAACGGAGCCGTGCTGACGAAGGTGGTACCGGCATTGCTCGGAGCGGCACCCGGCAACATCGTGGGTCCGTATGGCTGCGCAGCAGCTCCTGGGGCGAGCGGGTAGGGCGGGGTCGTCGCGGCCAGCGGCGGCACATAGGCCGGCGGCGGCTGCGGCGGCAGTGCTGTCGGCTCTCCGGGCGCGACGTACCCGACGGTAGCCGGCGGCGGCGGATAGCAAGCCGACAACCCCAACGTGGTCAACGCAATTACGGCGACACCGCCCCAGCGCTGAAATTGCTGCATCCTGTCCTCCAGACGTTGAACAGCGTCGGATCATCCCGAGCGCTGCTTGCGCTGGATAGAACGCGAATACTCCTCGATTCGCTCCCGCGAGACGCTCGTGCGGCCGTTTCCGTGCTATCGCGCCGACGCGAGCCGATGTCCGATTGACGATATAAAGATATGTGTATATCTTTCTGCCCTGCCCTGGTCGAGGAGAGCCAACGATGCCCGCATCGAGCGATTACAAAGTAGCCGATATTGCGCTCGCCGACTGGGGACGCAGGGAGATCGCAATCGCCGAAACCGAAATGCCGGGTCTGATGGCATTGCGCGACGAATTCGGCGCGGCACAGCCCCTCGCGGGTGCGCGTATCGTCGGCTGCCTGCACATGACGATCCAGACCGCCGTTCTGATCGAAACGCTCGTCGAGCTCGGGGCCACCGTCCGGTGGAGTTCGTGCAACATCTTCTCGACGCAGGACCACGCCGCAGCCGCAATGGCAGCCCGCGGCATTCCGGTCTTCGCCTGGAAAGGGGAGAGCGAAGAAGAATACGAGTGGTGCATCGAGCAGACCTTGCGCGGCCCGGACGGATGGATACCAAACATGGTGCTCGATGACGGCGGAGACGCAACCAAGGTCCTGCACGACAAATATCCCGAACTCTTGGACGCGATCCGCGGGATTTCGGAAGAGACCACCACCGGTGTGAACCGTCTCTATGAAATGGTGAAGGAGGGCTCCCTCAAAGCCCCCGCGATCAATGTCAACGACTCTGTCACGAAATCCAAGTTCGACAACGTGTATGGTTGTCGTGAGAGCCTGGTCGACGGGATCAAGCGGGCGACCGATGTGATGGTCGCCGGCAAGGTCGCGGTGGTCTGCGGCTTTG
>JAFASL010000013.1 GCA_019244535.1 Alphaproteobacteria bacterium | reverse complement strand
GACCATCAGCATGGGCTGGAGCCCCACCTGCCCACCAGCAAGGGCGCACATGATTTCGCGCAACACTGCTGACCAAGTTCAAATGGCTGGCGCGTGGCGACTATTACTGTCTCCAGTTAGGCTTGCGCCTGTCCTGGGCGCCGATCGTGACGGGTGGTAGGGCCAAACCGATTTCCACGATGCGCGCCACCTACTTCCGCTCGGCCGCATAGAGGGAGCTCTGGCGCCGCTGCCGAGGTACAAGCCCCTAAGCGTCGGCGTCGTGGTGTTCGATCTGTTTCTTGCCGTTACCGGAGCCGATATCCGCATCGACGGTGACTGCGGGTTTCCACATCCCGAGCACCGACTGCATCAGGGTGCCGCGGCCTCGGGCGCTCTTCGCGCCGGTCAGCGTTTCACCGGACCGACTGCAATGAACTTGGCCAGGAATGGCGCCGCCCACCGCTCAGCGTGCGCATCGCCTTGCATCCGGCCGATGAATTCAGCCAATGGCTCCGCGCTCATCAACGTCGGCGAGAACGATCGAGGCGATCGCCATCCGGTTTAGCGTTTCGGAAGGAGCTGCCCGGCAACGCCCCCGTCTCGCCGGCCACCCAAGCTGTTTGGGGAATCAGCGCCGGAGAGATCAGGCTCGCGGCGACCACGGCCTTCACGCTCAGGGCCGATCAGGTGGAATGCCCCCACAGGAGCCGGGTAGGATGTTGCCCCAAATGTTGCCCCCGAACTGGGAAGCGAGGGATCAGAGGGTTGAGTCTTGGCGAATAACCCTCTGATCGAATTGGCTCCCCGGGCCGGCCTCGAACCAGCGACCAAGCGGTTAACAGCCGGAAGGCCGTTATCTTGGCGCTAAGCGAGATGAACTTCTGGCCCGCCGCTCCAATCTCAAATCGGGCCCTTGCGATTCCCTTGCACTACTGTTACCCAGAGCGTTACCCAAAACCTGATCCAAATCGATGTCGTCGCGTATGCCGCTACACAAATACCTTCTCTATTTTGGCGACCCCGGCAGGATTCGAACCTGCGACCACTCGCTTAGAAGGCGAGTGCTCTATCCAGCTGAGCTACGGGGTCAGCGGCCGGTCGTCTAGCACACTGTCAAGCGCGAATTCGGTCATAGCGGAAATTGTCCGCATAGCTCTTTGGCTTCTCGGTGGTGCCGTGCGGCTCGATGACAGTAAATTCAAGGCCGTTCTTGCTCGCAAAGGCGACGGCATCTTCCTTGGTGTGGAAGTGAAGCCGGACTTCGTTCAGCGTGTCATCGGCACTGGTCCACCCCATTAGCGCCTCCGGTTGGCGGCGGGTCGCCGGCTCATACGCCAGCACCCATTTGGGCGCTCGAGTTCCCGATTGCATGGCCGTCTTTGCCGGCCTGAAAATTCGCGCCCGCGCCATCACCCCGCTTTCCGATCCGATTTCGAGAGCCCAAGGCCGCCCCGTTGTGGTCGGGGCGAGAGGATTTGAACCTCCGACATCCTGCTCCCAAAGCAGGCGCTCTACCAGGCTGAGCCACGCCCCGTTACCAAGGCCGCCGCTCTTCTAAACGTTTTGCCCCTGTAGAGCAAGGTTTCGGGCATTTCGGCTGCTCGGCATTCCGATACCGTCAGCCACTTTATTTTGCGGGTCGGAATTTTGACGCCGATGTAGACGATCGAAACGGGCACCCAACTCTTCTTTTATGCCCATCAGGCGACGCAGCATTTCGCGGCCGCGCGACAGTCGCGAGCGGACCGTGCCGATCGGAATGTCGAGCACTGCGGCGACCTCCTCATAATGCATTCCCTCCAGCCCGACGAGCAGGATCACCTGCCGCTGCTCCTCCGGCAAAAGCCCGATCGCCCGTTCGAGGTCGCGAAGCTGCATGGCGGCGGCGGCGCGCGGTGGCATCGTCAGCGCCGGGGCAACGTCCTCTACGGAAACAGTGACGCCCTCGCGCACCGAGCGGCGGACGTCGTTGACATTCTGATTGTGCAATATCGTGAATAGCCACGCGCGCAAATCGGTGCCCGGCTCCCACAGATGCTCCTTGGAGATGGCGCGGACCAAGCAGTTCTGGACCAGATCGTCTGCTCGCGCGGGGTCTCGAGCCAGGGCGCGGGCGTATCGCCGGAGCCGCGGGATTTCGCTTTGCAGCAGCCGCGCAAAATCGCTCATCGACGTTACCTTTCCGCAGACCCAGCCTCGGTGCTTCGAGGCAGCTCGGTTGTCGATGATATGGGGGCAGGGCTGTAACGGATGCGTCGCACCGGATGGCTTACCGGTGAAGTATTGTTTTAATTTGTAACGCCAATCGCAACCTCGTCACGGCAATCCCGTGATTGACCCGCTCCTCTCCGCCACTTTATCTTCTCTCGGATGCAGCGAGCCCGTAGCTCAGCCGGTAGAGCAACTGACTTTTAATCAGTAGGTCTCGGGTTCGAATCCCGACGGGCTCACCACGCCTCGAGTTCCAACCTCGACGAGCTCACCATATCAATGACAACGTTTGATGGCACGTGGGTCCGCGTGTCGGGGATCAGGTTGGGCGTTCGGCGGGAAGCCTATGGGAAATTCGGTCGATCTTTTTCATCCAGCTGTCGCCGAATGGTTTGACCGCAGTTTTGGCATTCCGACCACGGCGCAGGCCGAGGCGTGGCCGGCGATCCGAGCCGGACGGCATACCTTGATTGCCGCGCCCACAGGATCCGGCAAGACGCTCGCCGCCTTTCTTGCGGCGATCGACGGATTGGTACGGCAGGGGGTGAAGGGCGGCCTCGCGGACGAGACGCAGATCGTCTACGTCTCGCCGCTCAAAGCCCTGTCCAACGATATTCAGCGCAACCTTGAAGCCCCGCTCGCCGGCATCCGCGAGGCCCTAAAAAGGCGGGGGCTGCCGGAGGTCGATATCCGCACCTGGGTGCGCACCGGCGATACAGCGCCGGCGGAGCGGGAGCGCATGCGCCGCTCGCCGCCGCACATCGTCGTCACGACACCGGAGTCGCTCTACATTCTGCTCGGTTCGGAATCCGGCCGCAAAATGCTGGAGACGACGCGCACCGTGATCGTCGATGAGATCCATGCGGTGGCGCCGAACAAGCGCGGCTCGCACCTGGCGATCTCCTTGGAGCGCTTGGCTGCCCTGTGTGGCGGCTCTTTGCTGCGGATCGGCCTCTCTGCGACGCAGAAACCGATCGAGGCGGTTGCCCGCTTTCTCGTCGGGCCTTCCGCCGAATGCCAGATCATCAATACCGGCCATCGCCGGGCGCGTGACCTCGCCCTCGAGGTTCCGTCCTCGCCGCTCGAAGCGGTGATGTCGGGCGAGGTCTGGCAGCAGCTTTACCACCGCCTGGCCGAGCTCATCGAAGCGCATCGCACAACCCTCGTCTTTGTCAACACGCGGCGGCTGGCTGAGCGGGTGACGCGCCAATTGTCCGAACGCCTCGGTTCCGACCGGGTCACCGCGCATCACGGCAGCCTCGCCAAGGAGCAGCGCTTCGACGCTGAGCAGCGGCTGAAGGGCGGTGCGCTGAAGGCATTGGTGGCGACCGCTTCCCTCGAGCTCGGCATCGACATTGGCGAGGTTGACCTGGTCTGTCAGCTCGGCTCGCCGCGCTCGATCGCGAGCCTGTTGCAGCGTGTCGGCCGCTCGGGGCACGCAGTCTCCGGCACGCCGAAAGGCCGGCTTTTCCCGTTGTCGCGCGACGAGCTCGTCGAATGCGCGGCGCTCATCGACAGCGTCCGCCGCGGCGAACTCGATCGGCTAACGATCCCGGAGCAGCCGCTTGACGTACTGGCGCAGCAGATCGTTGCGGAGGTCGCGACGCAGGAATGGAACGAGGACGAGCTCTACGCGCTCGTTTGCCGCGCTTGGCCGTTTCGCGTCCTGCCGCGCGATGATTTCGCCGCGGTGCTGACGATGCTCGCCGACGGATTCAGCACTCGGCGTGGCCGCCGCGGCGCTCTGATCCATTACGACGCGGTCAATCACAAACTGCGGGGACGGCGCGGCGCGCGACTGACCGCCCTTACCTCCGGCGGCACGATCCCGGACAACGCCGATTATCAGGTTCTGCTCGAGCCCGAAAGCCAGATCATCGGCAGCGTCAACGAGGATTTCGCGGTTGAGAGCATGGTCGGCGACGTCTTTCAGCTTGGCAATGCCGCATACCGCGTAATGCGGGTCGAGCGCGGCACGTTGCGCGTCGAAGATGCCGAAGGCGCGGCGCCAAACATCCCGTTCTGGCTCGGCGAAGCGCCCGGCCGCACCGACGAGCTGTCGCAGTCGGTGTCTCGCTTGCGCGCCGAATTCGTCGCCCGCTTGCCCGCAGAAAATGCGCTCGCGTGGCTGCGCGACGAGCTGGGCATCGCCGAGTCGGCGGCAGAGCAAATCGTCGAATATCTGGCCGCGGGTCATGCCGCGCTCGGGGTTCTGCCGACCCGGGACACGCTCGTCATCGAGCGGTTCTTCGACGAGGTCGGCGGCATGCAGCTGGTCATCCATTCGCCTTACGGCAGCCGCCTCAACCGCGCCTGGGGACTGGCGTTGCGCAAGCGGTTTTGCCGCAAGTTCAATTTCGAGCTGCAGGCGGCGGCGACCGAGGACAACATCGTGCTGTCGCTGACCCGGGCGCACAGCTTCGATCTCGCCGACGTTCCGCGGTATCTGCATTCGGCCAGCATCGGGCGGCTTCTGATCGAGGCTCTGCTCGATGCGCCGATGTTCATCACCCGCTGGCGCTGGGTGGCCGGGGTGTCGCTGGCGTTGCCGCGCTTCCGCGGCGGCAAGAAGGTGCCGCCTCAGCTCGCGCGCATGGCCGCCGAAGACCTCCTCGCGGCGATCTTCCCGGACCAGGTGGCCTGCGCCGAAAACCTGGTTGGCGAGCGCGAGATCCCGGACCATCCGCTGATCCGCCAGACGATCGCTGATTGCCTCGCCGAGGCAATGGACCTCGGCGGTCTCGAACGGCTGTTGCAGAGGCTCGAAACCGGCGAGGTTCGTGTTGTCGCACGCGATCTGACCGAGCCGTCGCCGCTCGCCCTCGAAGTCCTGTCCGCGCGGCCTTATGCCTACCTCGACGATGCCCCTCTCGAGGAGCGCCGAACCCAGGCGGTGATGAGCCGGCGCTGGCTCGCCCCCGAGGCGGCGAGCGACATCGGTCGCCTCGACCCCGAAGCCATCGCGCGGGTGCGCAGCGAAGCTTGGCCCGACCCCGCAAACCCCGACGAGCTGCATGATGCCTTGGTCTGGCTGGGTTTCCTCGATGCCGACGAAATAGAGCCGGCGTGGAGAGGATGGTTCGATCAGCTCGCGCATGAAAATCGGGTCGCTAAGATCTCCCTCTCCGCCCCCGAGGGCGGAGAGGGAGTTGTATGGATCGCCGCCGAGCGCTTGCCGCAATTCCAGGCGATCTGGCCCGATGTAAAGCGCGACCCGCCGATCACCGCACCAGCGCCTTATGCCGATCGCGAATGGTCGCGCGAGGAGGCGCTGATCGAGATGCTGCGTGGCAGGTTGGAGGGGCTGGGCCCGGTCCGCGAGACCGCGCTCGGGGAGCTTCTGGGGATCGAGCCCTCTGAAATCTCGGCGGCGCTCGCGGCGCTCGAAACCGAGGGGTTCGCGATGCGCGGGCGTTTCACGCCGGACGCAGAGGCCGGGGAATGGTGCGAGCGCCGCCTGCTCGCCCGGATACATCGATATACGGTGGGCCGCCTGCGTGCCGAAATACAGCCCGTGGCCGCTCGCGACTTTCTGCGCTTCCTCCTCAACTGGCAGCGGGTAACCCCGGAGACCAGGATGGAAGGGCCGGACGCCCTCGAAATATTGCTCCGCCAGCTCGAAGGTTTCGAGGCTCCGGCCGGTGCATGGGAGACCGAAATTCTGCCCGCGCGCCTGGATTCATACGAGCCATCCTGGTTGGATGACCAGTGCTTGGCCGGTCGGGCCGCCTGGGTTCGCCTCAGACCGCGCAACGGCGGCGAACGAAGTGCGACGCCGGTTCGCACGACGCCGATCACGCTGTTGGCGCGGCGGCACGCGGCGCTCTGGGCCGCGTTGGCGCCGGTCGAGGAGCCGGCCCGCCCGAGTTCCCGCGCGCAGGCGGTCGCCGACACGATCCGGGAATATGGCGCGTCATTCTTCGACGAGCTGGTCGAAGGCACCGGCCTGTTGCGCCCGCAAATTGAGGAGGCGCTCGGCGAGCTGGTGGCGCTCGGCATCGTCACCTCCGACAGCTTCGCCGGGCTGCGCGCATTGTTGCGCAAACCCGCCGGCGGAAGACGTGGGAGGCAAGCGACGATGTTCGGCATGCAAAACGCCGGCCGCTGGGCGCTGACCCGCCGGGCCCAGCCGCGGCGAGAGGCTGGGCCGGAGGCGGTCGAGCACGTCGCACGCACCTTACTGGTTCGCTATGGCGTCGTCTTCTGGCGATTGCTCGAACGCGAGGCGCCCTGGCTGCCGCCCTGGCGTGACCTGTTGCGCATCTACCGCCGGCTGGAGGCGCGCGGCGAGATCCGCGGCGGCCGGTTTGTCGCGGGTTTTTCCGGCGAGCAGTTCGCACTCCCCGAAGCAGTCGGCGCGCTGCGTGAGGTTCGCCGCAAGCCTCTCTCGGGCAGTTGGGTCTCGCTCTCCGGCGCCGATCCCCTAAACCTCGCGGGTATTTTGACCCCTGGTCCAAAACTCGCCGCATTGACCGGCAATCGCCTCCTGTATCGCGACGGTCTACCCGTCGCGATCTTCGCCGGGGGTGAGGTGCAATTCCTCGAGGCTCTCGAGCCTGCTTCGCAATGGGAGGCCCGCAAAGCGCTGTTGCGCGGCGCCGTCCCGCCCTCTCTCCTCGCGCTGTCCTGACGCGGACGCTCAAGCGTCCCGACCGGCGTCAAAAATGCTTGCTATGGGTTTTCAATGCCGCCGGAAATGTACAGATTTGTGACAACGCTGCGGCGGCGCGGGTGGTGACGACCGATTGCTTCCCGCCGGGGCCGGGGGGACACGCCCGCACCAACGGTGGGCCGCGCAGCGTTTTTTTACCCTTCACCGATGCATGATAGTCCGTAGCCAGGTTTCAATCCGATCCTGAACAGCGCGAAACACATCCGCTTGGGCGAGCGGGGCATTCTTCGGGACTTTGAACGAGTGTCGCCCCCTTCAACGACAAACAGTTCCGCGGGTGGGTCCAGTCGAGCAATGATCGGCTCTAGCTCAGCGGGAGTGCCGAAGGGATCCCGCGAGCCTTGCACGAACAGCATCGGAGCTTTGATAACCGGCAGATGAGCCGCACGCAGCCGGTCGGGTCGCCCCGGCGGGTGCAACGGGTAGCCAAGAAAAACGAGCCCCGCGAGTTCGCCGGCACCGCCCGCGGCGGCGACTTGCGAGGCGGTCCGTCCGCCCATCGACTTGCCGCCTATCGCCAGCCTTTCAGCGCCGGTCATTCTTTTTCGCACCGTCTCGGTCACCGCACGCCAGCAGCTTTCCAATCCGGGGGCGCGGTCGGGAACGCGGCGGCCTTGCTCGGTATAGAGAAAGTTGAACGTGATGGTGTCGATCCCGCGCTCTGCCAGCGCGGTCGCAAAGCTCACGATAAACTGGCTTGTCTGGCCGGCTCCGGCTCCATGGCCGATTATAAAATTTATACCTGCACGCCTTGCTGCCGTGGCGGCGTAGCTTATGGCCGTCACGCGCTGCGAAGGTGCGATCTTGACTGGAAACCGTTCAGAAATCACCAAGCCGGTGGGACCTCGCCGGCCGCACCTGCAAACAACTGCTTCTCACGGGCG
>JAFASL010000794.1 GCA_019244535.1 Alphaproteobacteria bacterium | reverse complement strand
CGTCATGATCGGTGAGATCGGCGGCACCGCCGAGGAAGACGGTGCGGACTTTCTGAAGTCGACGCGCCGCAAAAAGCCGGTCGTCGGCTTCATCGCCGGCAGTACGGCGCCGCCGGGCCGGCGGATGGGTCATGCCGGTGCGATCATCGCAGGCGGCAAGGGCGGCGCCGGCGACAAAATGGAGGCATTGCGCCGAGCCGGCGTCGTGGTCGCCGAGTCGCCCGCCGCCATCGGCACGACAATGCGCGATGTGTTCAAAGGTTAGCTGCGGGCCTATCGACGCCTATATTACTTCTTTCCTCTTCACCCGCGCGCGGTGGAGGGTAGGGTGAGGGGGGTGGCGCTGATGCGCTGTGACCCGGCGCCAATCACCTCATCCTCCCATGCCTTCGGCGCGGGCCCTCCCTCTCCCCGCAAGCGGCGGAAGGGTTAGGGTTTCGGCGACTCGTGTTGATTGGGATCCGCCATCATCCGGTGACTCGATGGCCGTAACAGATGCAACGTTTTTAACTGGCTCTAATGCCGGCTTTATCGCCGATCTTTACACTCGGTTTCTCGATGACCCGCAGAGCGTCGACGAGAGCTGGCGCCGCTTCTTTTCGGAAATCGAGGAGGACCACACCGCCTCGACGATTGCGGTCGAGCCCGAGGCCCTGCGCGGGGCCACCACCGACTCGATACGGGCGTTGCAGCTCATTCGCGCCTACCGCGTGCGCGGGCATCTCGAAGCCGATCTCGACCCCCTCGGCCTTGAGAAACGGGGACCTTATCCCGAGCTCGACTACCGCAGCTATGGCTTTACCGAGGCCGACCTCGACCGTGAGATTTTCATCAACAATCTGCTCGGGCGCGAGCGCGCCACGTTGCGCGAGATCATTGCGATCTTGCGCAAAACCTATTGCGGCACGGTAGGCGCGGAGTACATGCACATCCAGGTACCGGCCGAGCGCGCCTGGATCCAGGAAAAATTTGAAAAGCCGCAGAGCCGTCCGGCGCTGTCCGCCGGGATAAAAAAAGAAATTCTCCGAACCCTGACCCGAGCCGAGACCTTCGAGCGGTTTCTCGACCGGCGTTACACCGGCACTAAAAGGTTCGGCATCGAGGGCGCCGAATCGCTGATGCCGGCGCTCGAAGCAATCCTGCACCGCGGCGCCGAGCTCGCCATTTGCGAATTCGTCATCGGCATGCCGCATCGCGGACGCCTCAACGTGCTGGCCAACTTTGTCGGCAAGCCATTTGCCGCGGTATTTTCCGAATTTCAGGGCAATTCCACCAACCCTGAGCACGTCCATGGTTCAGGCGACGTCAAATACCACCTCGGCACCTCGGGCGATCGCGAGGTGGACGGCCGAACGATTCACCTCTCGTTGGCTGCCAACCCCTCGCACCTGGAGGCGGTTGATCCAGTCGTGCTCGGCAAGGTTCGGGCAAAACAGCTACAGCGCGGCGACAGTGAACGCACCCGGGTGGCCGGTATTCTGATGCATGGCGATGCCGCGTTTGCCGGACAAGGCCTCGTTGCCGAGTCCCTGGAATTATCGGACCTCGTCGGCTTCTGCACCGGCGGCACGATCCATATCATCGTCAACAACCAGATCGGCTTTACAACGGCCCCGTCCGCCGCCCGGTCGAGCCCTTATCCGTCCGATGTCGCCAAGGGCGTCCAGGCGCCGATCTTTCACGTCAACGGCGACGATCCCGAAGCGGTTGTCGAAGTCGCCCGCATCGCGGTGGAATTCCGGCAGGAATTCCGCAAGGATGTGGTGCTCGATCTGTTCTGCTACCGGCGGCACGGGCACAACGAGAGCGACGAGCCGGCGTTTACGCAGCCCTTGATGTACCGCACGATTGCGCGCCGCCCGACGACGCGGCAGATCTACGCCGGTCGGCTCGACGAGGCAGGTGTGCTGCGCGAGGGCGAAGCCGACGCGATTGCAGCCCGTTTTATTGCAGAGCTCGAAGCGCAATTCGAGGCGGCGAAGAGCTATCGCCCGAACAAGGCGGACTGGCTCGAAGGCGCCTGGGCAGGGCTCGAACAGGCGCCGGATGATGATCGGCGCGGCAACACCGGCATTGCCGCCGACAAGCTGCGCGAGATCGGTCGCGGTCTTGTGACCGTGCCCGACGGCTTTCGGCTCAACCCCAAGATCGCCCGTCAACTCAAAGCCAAACGCGCGGCGATCGATGCCGGCGAGGGGATCGACTGGGCAACCGCGGAGGCTTTGGCCATCGGCTCGCTATGCGCCGAGGGAACTCACGTACGGATGTCCGGCCAGGACAGCGGACGCGGCACCTTTTCACAGCGCCACGCCGTGCTCGTCGATCAGGAGACCGAAGCGCGTTACGTCCCGATCGATCATGTCAGCCCGGGGCAGGCACCGTTCGAAATAATCGACAGCCCGCTCTCGGAGGCCGCCGTCGTCGGGTTCGAATACGGCTACAGCCTCGCCGATCCGAGCACACTGGTGCTGTGGGAGGCGCAATTTGGCGATTTCGCCAACGGCGCGCAGGTCATCATCGACCAGTTTCTCAGCTCGGGTGAGGCCAAATGGCTGCGCATGAGCGGCCTCGTCATGCTGCTCCCGCACGGATACGAGGGCCAGGGTCCTGAGCACTCGTCAGCAAGGATCGAGCGATATTTGCAGCTCTGCGCCGAGGACAACATCCAAGTCTGCAACCTGACTGGTGCGGCCAACTACTTCCACGCGTTGCGTCGGCAGATCCGGCGCAATTTCCGCAAGCCGCTCGTTATCTTCACCCCCAAATCGCTGCTGCGCGCCAGGGAAATCGCTTCGCGCCTCGATGAGATGGAGCCGGGCACATCCTTTCACCGCATCATCGGTGAAACCGAGGCGATCGGACCCGACAATGATGTGCGCCGTGTCGTGCTGTGCACGGGCAAGGTTTATTTCGATCTCGTAAAGGCGCGGGCGAAGAATGGCGACCGCCGAGTTGCGGTAATCCGGATCGAGCAGCTCTATCCGTTTCCTTTCGCCGGGCTCGCCGCGCTATTGCAGCGCTATCGCAACGCCGAAGTCGTCTGGTGCCAGGAGGAGCCGCAGAACATGGGTGCCTGGAATTTTGTCGACCGGCGCATCGAGCAGGTCCTCGCCGGCGTCGATGTCGCAGCGAAGCGGCCGCGCTTTGCCGGACGCGCCGAGGCAGCTTCACCGGCGACTGGGCTCTTCAAGCGGCACGTCGAGGAGCAGGCGGGTCTCGTTACCGAGGCGCTCGCGGCCTGAAGGACGATGCCCACAGAGATCAAGGTCCCGCCGCTCGGGGAGTCGATAACCGAGGCAACCGTGTCGAAGTGGCTGAAGCGGCCAGGTGAGCCGATCGCGCTCGACGAGCCGGTCGCCGAGATCGAAACTGACAAGGTTACCCTCGAAGTTCCCGCACCGGTTGCCGGCACCCTCGCCGAGATCCTCGTCGAGGAGGGCACCAACGTGCCGGTCGGCGCGGTGCTCGGCCGGATCGCCGATGGAGCTGCGGCAGCCCCTCACCCTCGCACTGCCCCCGGGCTTCCTTCGGCCGCAACCTTCGAGCTTGAGAGCCCGGCGGGCCGAACGCACAATAGCCCGGGGGCGGGTCGGGGTGAGGGGCGCGCCGCGCTGGAGCGCTCCGGCCCAGCGGTGCGCAAGCTGATCGAAGAAACCGGACTGGACGCAACCACAGTCGCGCCAACCGGACCGGGTGGGCGGATCACCAAAGGAGACGTGATCGCAGTCCGTACAACGGCGCCCGCCGCGTCCTCACCAGCTCCGTCAGCTGAGCAGCGCGAGGTGCGGGTCCGCATGAGCCGCCTCCGGCGGCGCATCGCCGAGCGGCTCAAGGCGGCCCAGAACACCGCCGCGATGCTGACCACCTTCAACGAAATCGACATGAGCCTGACGACGGCGCTCCGCGAGCAATACCGTGATGCTTTCGAAAAGAAGCACGGCGTGCGGCTCGGCTTCATGTCGATTTTCGTGAAGGCGGCCATTTTGGCATTGAAGGAGTTGCCGGCGATCAATGCCGAGATCGATGGCGACGACATTGTCTACAAGAACTATTACGACATCGGGGTTGCAGTCGGCACCGAGCAGGGCTTGGTCGTGCCGGTAGTGCGCGACGCCGATAGGCTGAGCTTCGCGGAGATCGAGAAGGCAATCGCGGAATACGGGCGCAAGGCACGCGATGGGAAATTGGCAATTGACGAGCTATCCGGCGGCACCTTTACGATCTCGAACGGCGGCATCTATGGGTCGCTGATGTCGACCCCGATCCTCAACCCGCCGCAAGCGGGCATTCTCGGCATGCACAAGATCGAAAGGCGGCCCGTAGCAGTGGGAGGCCAGGTTGAGATCCGGCCGATGATGTACGTCGCGCTATCCTACGACCACCGCATTGTAGATGGACGCGAGGCGGTGACTTTCCTCGTGCGCGTCAAGGAATGCGTCGAGGACCCCTCTCGCATTCTCTTCGGAATTTGAGTCGCGGCTATGCCGGAGCTGTACGATATCGTGATCATCGGGGCGGGGCCGGGCGGGTACGTTGCGGCGATCCGGGCGGCACAGCTGGGCTTGAAGACGGCTTGCGTCGAGGGCCGCGGCAGCCTCGGAGGCACGTGCCTCAACATCGGCTGCATCCCGTCCAAGGCATTGCTGCAATCCTCCGAGAAGTTTGCCGAGGCAAAGCAAGCGCTCGCCGAGCACGGCGTCATGGTCGGCGAGGTTGGGCTCGACCTCGCCACCATGATGAGCCGCAAGGACAAGGTGGTCACCGCGCTGACACGCGGGGTCGAGTTTCTGTTTCGAAAGAACAAGGTCGATTGGCTCAAGGGCAAGGCGTGCATTACCGGGCGTGGGCGGATCGCGGTTACCGGCGTCGACGGCGCTATGCAGGAGATCGAGGCGGCCTCTATCGTCATCGCTACAGGCTCGGAAAGCACGCCGTTGCGAGGCATCGAAATCGATGAGCAGCGCATCGTGTCGTCGACCGGCGCGCTCTCGCTCAACCACGTGCCGGAACGGCTCGCGGTAATCGGCGGCGGTTATATCGGACTAGAGCTGGGGTCGGTATGGCAGCGACTCGGCGCCAAAGTCACCGTTGTCGAACTCCTCGATCATGTCGTGCCAAATATGGATCGAGAGCTCGGACAGGCTTTGCAGCGGGTATTCGCCCGATCGGGGATCGAATTCAGGCTCGGGACAAAAGTCGTCGGTGTCAGCGAAGTGGGAAACGCGCTGAACCTGGAACTCGAAGGGGCTGAAAAGCAGATGCTGGCGGCGGATGTGGTGCTCGTCTGCGTCGGCCGGCGTCCCTACACCGAAGGCGTCGGTCTCGAGGCCGTCGGTGTCGCGCGCGACGAACACGGTCGGGTTTTAGTAGATGACGGCTTTGCGACGAACATCCCAGGCATCTATGCAATCGGCGACGTGATCCGAGGCCCGATGCTAGCGCACAAAGCCGAGGAGGAAGGCATTGCGATCGCCGAACGCCTTGCCGGGCAAAAACCGAACATCGATTACGACGCCATTCCCTCGGTCGTCTACACGTGGCCTGAAGTCGCCTCGGTCGGCAAGAGCGAGGAGGAGCTCGCGGCGGCCGGGGTCTCCTACCGCACCGGGAAGTTCCCGTTTAGCGCCAATCCGCGCGCCCGGACCAATGGCTATACCGAGGGTTTCATCAAAATTCTCGCCGAGAGCGAGACCGATCGGGTGTTGGGAGTGCACATCATCGGTCCCGACGCCGGAACGATGATCGCCGAAGGGGCGCTGGCCAAGGAATTCGGCGCTTCGGCCGAGGACATTGCGCGTACCTGCCACGCCCATCCGACATTGAGTGAAGCCCTGAAGGAGGCCGCGCTCGCAGCCGACGGGCGGGCAATTCATATCTAGCCCCGCACACACCCGGGGCGCGGTGGCCAGCGTGAACGGCGACTGTTGCGCTTGCCGAACTCGCTAAGCACCATTGCACGCTTGCACGCCGCGGCGACTTCACCTCAAATCGAAATCCTCGCCCAGTGCGATGCGCACCGGCTCCGGCAGAAGCGCCATATACCCGTAATCGGGTGGTCGAAGCCCGGCAATTGCTCGGGCTCCGGAGGTCCCACCTTCAACGCGGTCTCGAAGTTGCCCTTGAGCACGCCTCAGGAGCCGCCATGACCCGAGCAGCGCTCGATCAGGGCGATTTCGGCCTGCGGAAGCAATCGGAGCATCTCGCCGGCTTTTTGCCCCATATTCTCCGCCCGCGCGTGGCAGACGATTTGAACCGTGACGCCTCCGTCGAGTGCCGACAGACCAGGGGCGAATCCCTGTTATGTCGAAAAGTGGCCTTCGCCAACTTTTCGATCGGCCTGTGCTCTGAAAGGATTAACGGCCACTCGAATTGTCGCACAGGCTGCAGGCGTCGGCGACCTTCTGGTAGTCGGCCGGCACCACCGTATCGAGCTCGCCACTTTCCGAATTGTCGATTAGATCAAATAGACGAGGGAATGCGCCGCACAAATTGAAGCATCGCCGACAGGTGTGACAGATGTCGAAGATGCGGCGCATTTCGGCTTCGGTAAAGTCCGGGATCTTCCCACTCGATGCGGTGCCGCGTCGGGCTTCCAGACTGCCCTCTCTCATTGCCGCTACTTCACATTGAATCTGGAAACAGGGGCGGTTAATCGCGGCGATCCCGGGCACCTGATTTAGGTGCCGGGGGACGGCTTCAATAGATTAGAATGATTTAATAAACGCAGAGGTGCAACTCAGGGAGCAGTCAGGCCAATCCTGGTATGATCAGACGCGGGAGAGAGAGCATCAACAGCCGGAAAATTTGATCGGCGCGGCGAGCCGACCCGAAGCAGGGTTTACGCGCCCTCTGGGCGGACCCGAATGATGACGTCGACACGGCTGATTTCGGTGCCTGGAGGAGGCATCGGCAGGCTTGTCACCGTGAGGTCTTCGCCGGGGATGTCTTGCAACTTCCCGGTTACTTCGCAAAAAAAATGGTGGTGGTCGGAGGTGTTCGTATCGAAATACGAGCGGCCGGGTTCGACAACGACCTCGTGCAGAAGTCCGGAGTCGGTGAATTGATGAAGACTATTGTAAATAGTCGCAAGAGATACCCGAATTCCCGCGGCTAGCGCCTCACCGTGCAGTTGCTCGGCGGTCACATGACGTTCCCCGCTTTCGAGCAAAAGTCGCGCCAGTGCCACGCGCTGGCGCGTAGGCCGCAAATTCGCGGCGCGCAAACGCCGCAGGGCCAAAGTTGTGGCGGAAGTCGTCATCCGACAAATATAGGCAGAGTCATCGCGAAACCAAACAACTTTATTGCGATCAAGCCGAACCGGCCGGCTGTTCGCGCACGGTCAGGGTGCTAACCTGCGGCCCTCCCGCCCCGTTCCCAGGGGCGGGAGAGTTTTTAGCCTTTTACAGGTTCGCCTGAAAGTCGCTGTAATCGCGGACTTTCTTGTATATTTGCAGCCGGTTGCGCTGGCTATCCGCGACAATGACGCTGTCGGTCGCCGGATCGAACTCTACCGCCGTCGGAAAGCAAAAGCGGTATTGCGGTTCAAGGCTCTTCACACGGCGGCGCGCCTTCGCCATGTCGGGATTGGCGTCGACGGTCTGCTGGCCCCACTTCGACAAGACCTGAGCATCACCGATCAGATTGCAGATCGGCCTGCCTTCGGAGTCAAACACGCAAACCCGGTGGTTGCCCCAATCGGTCACATAGATGTCGCCATCGGGATCTACCGCAACATCGGTCGGGTGATTGAGGGTGCCGGGCTTCGGATAACCGGCGGTTTCCGACTGTGCCGCGACGTACGGCCCAAACATGGTCACAGCATACGAGCCCTCGGGCTCCTCGACCTTCCCATATTGGCCGAATTTCATCAGGAACTTGCCTTCCGGGGACAGCTTTTGCACCCGATGGTTCTTCCAGTCCGCGACGTAGATGTTGCCATCCTTGTCGAGCGTAATGCCCCATGGCTGGTTGAACTGACCATCGCCGCTGCCCGTGCCGCCGCACTTGCCGACAAACGTCCCGTCCGGCTTGAACACCTGGAGGCGGTTGTTGCCGCTGTCGACGACGATGATGTTGCCGTTCTTCTCGACCGCCAGACCGGCCGGGCGATTTAGCTCACCGTCACCGCTGCCGGGCTTGCCCCACTTCCGCAGGAAGTTGCCGGCGCTGTCGAACACCGAGATTGTGTTCGTCCAGTCGTCCGATACGTACACATCGTAATTGTCGTCAACCGCGATACCAAACGGCCAAGTACACTTGCCGTCGCCTTCACCGTATTCGAAGAAGTCGGCGATATGTTCTTCTTCACCGGGACCTCTGCCGAGCTGCACCTTATTGACGTGCATCCCGAAATTGTTCTCGTTGCCACGGTTGGTGGCATAGAGAAAACCGTTCTTACCGAGGCACATCGATTGCACGTAGTTGAAGCCCGGGCCGCGGGCGGCGTTGCGCCCGACAGCATGGCTCCAATCATACACTCGTCCTTCCTGAACCGTTGTGAGCGGCATAGCGCTCCTCCTCTCTGATTCTCTCTGATTACTGTCCGACCTATTCGAACCCTTTCCAGCGGCTCGCGCCGCAGGAAAGGGGGACCGCTAACTTGGCGTCAGTGCAGGAAGGCCGGTTGCTCGAAGGTGCCGTTGACGATCGGGGCCGGATTGAGCTTCAGCCACTTATCGAGGATCGTCGAGTAGACGCTGCGGAAGTCCATGTTCGGGTTGAGGTCTCCCTGGACCAGATGCTCTGGCTTGAGGGAGGGCATCTCACCGTAATGGCCGCCCTTGACCTTCTCGCCGAGGACGAAGGCGACGCCGCCGGCGCCGTGATCGGTTCCGGAGCCATTGTCGCGGACGCGACGACCGAACTCCGAGAACATCAGCAAGATCACGTTGTCGGCGTGGTCGTGCTCGCGCAGGTCTTTCATGAAGGCATCGACACCCTCGGTCACCGCGGTCCATAGATTCTGGTGACCCGGGTTCTGACCGGCATGGGTATCGAAGGTGCTGTGGTCACAGTAGAAAATGCGACTGCCCAAATCGGCCAGATGGGTTTGCGCGATGCCCTTGAGCTTACGGGCGATCGGCGTGTTGGGATACTGCACCGTCGACGAATACTTCTGCGGTGCTACCTTAAGGATGTCTTCGCCCTTCAGGGAGTCGATGCCGGTATCGGCCATATAATCCATTACCGGGCCGGTGCCGATTGCCGGCTTGTACATGGCCGCAAAGCGCTCGAGGACCTGCTTGCGCTGCTCGCCTTGGATGGTGGGCAAGAAGCCGTATTTCTCGAGCGGGCCGGCCACGCACGCCACCGGCACTCCCGGCACTGCCAGCGAGCGCGGCAGGCTCGGCCCGAAGCTGACGGTTGTGACGACGTTTTCCTTCTTGGGATCGAATTCGCGCGCCACGCGCCCGAGCCATCCTTCGGTTCCGACCTTGATTGGCTCGCAGGTGTGCCAGATGTCCATGGCCCGGAAATGGGACCGCGGCGACTCCTTCCAGCCGACGCCGTGCAGGATGGCCAGCTTGTTGTCATCCCAGAACTGCTTCAACGGCGCCATGTAGTGCGGGATGCCGTAGTCCTTGTCGAGGTGCATGATCTGGTTGTCAGGAATCCCGACCGCCTTCCGGTTGTCGCGATACAACGGATTGTTGTAGGGGATCACGGTGTTCAGGTAATCGTTTCCACCGGTCAGTTGCAGAACAACTATAACCGGGTCTTTCTGCGCAGTCTGTGTTTCGGGCATCGCTTAGTTCCTCCTTGCGTACTAAGTCTGCGTCTTAGCCGAACTGATACTCTCTGGTGGCGGCAATCAGCTGCAGCATTTGAGCAACTCGCTGATCGGCAATTTGCGCGTTGCCGTTGTCCCAGCTGATCTGGCCCCATTCCTTGGCCTGTGAAGTCAGCTCTTGTTTGGTGTCGGCACCAACCTCGACTGGGCCGATCTGGTCCAGACAGCCATCGACGAGCTGCTCGGGGCTGAGCGAGCCACGCTGCTTCAAGCGGCCAATGATTGCTTGGACGCCCGGCAGTGATGTGTCGCCAACCTTCTCCGCAACGAAGTTGATGCGCGCCATCAAGGAGCCACTGTTGATCCACTCCTTACCGGTATGCCAGCCTTCGACCGACGGCGGATTGAGCAGATCCTGGCCCATATAAGTGGGCTGCATCGACAGCTCGCCGATGCCCGGCTTCGGAAGCTCATGACCGCCAACCAATCGCAACGTGCCGACCACGACCTCGGCCGGCGACTTCATATGCTTGAAGCGGGCGTTCTTGAAGAAGTCCGAGTTGAACAGCGTGCGCAACACGGGCTTCATGTCGAACTTCGCATCGCGGAACGCCCCGACCAAAGTGTCGATGGCCTTCTGGTCTTGCGGCGGCTCAATCGGCCAGGCCGGCACCTGAGGCTCGTCCGCCACGAAGAAGTTGTAGAGGTGGCGGCAGATGAACTTGCCGCAAGCCGGCTGCTGCACGACGATGTCTATGATGTCTTCGCCGTTGAATCGGCCTTTGTGACCGAGAAATTCTTTCTCGCCGTCGTCGTGGTCTTCGGGGCGATATTCAAATTTCCACGGGAACCGGCCATACGGCGCGCGCGGAATCTTGGTCTCAAAGGTCCATCCCGTGAAAGCCCGCGAGCATTCCCGCACGTCCTTCTCGGTGTAGTTCCCGGCACCGAGGCTGAACAATTCGAGGAGCTCGCGGCCCCAGTTCTCGTTTACCGCGGTGCCATGGTTCTGCTGGTTGTCCAGCCAGAAGATCATCGTCGGGTTTTTCGCGACGTCGAGCAACAGCTCGCGGTAGTTGCCCATGCCCTTTTCACGGAACAGATTGATCTGCTCCAGCAGTTGGTCGTAATTGTCGACCTTTGAATTGCCGGTGGCGAAGACATGATGCCAGAACAGCGCCATCTTTTCTTCAAGCGGCCGCTGAGTATTGACCAGATAGTACATCCAATTGACGTTGCCCATCGGCGGCTGCCCGCCCGGCAACAGCGATGCCGGCTGATAGCGCAATAAGGTGTATGCGTCGACCTCGGGCTGCGTTTCGGGATGCAGCAACTCCTCGACCGTCGCCTCGTAGCCCTTCTTTACTCGCTCTTCGAGCTCGTCGCGGCCCGCGCCAAAGCCAGCACGGCGCATCAGGTGCGCCATCAGAGCGATGTCATCCTGGTGTGCCATCTTTAGGTCTCCTCCTTGTGTTGGTGAATCACACGCTGATCATTGCATCGTGGTTTGGCCGGGGAAGGAGCCGAGCCCGGATCCTCCCTCTCTCCGCGAGACCGCAAGGGCCTCCGCAGGTCGCTCGATGTGAGAATACGCCATCCGTCCGCTCGATGTCCTTTGGAACGAGGCGGTCGCGGAAATGCGGCCGAGCCGAAGCGATGACGGATAATGGACAGCACCCGCAGGCCGAGTCAACTCCTTAGAAGCATCCCAAACTAGGGGTATTTTTCGGCATCCTGGTCAACGCGCGCGCGGGCGCGCAGACCACCGCTGTCGACCTGGCCCTCGCTGGTCCCGCGAGAAAATCGGGAGCGGTTCGATGCTTAATCGGCTCAATCGCCGGTTTGCAAGCGTTCGACGAGCTCGCGCACAGAGGGCACATACCCGTTGGCATAGAACGGGTCCGAGGCGAAGCGGTAGGCGTTGTGTCCCGCGAACATCAACTGGCTGTCGACCTCGTCGGAATGACGGATCGCCTGCAATGTCTTCTGGATGCAGTAGCTACGAGGATCGGCTTTTCTCCCGGTCGAGCGCGGCTCGTTCTGCGCCCAATTGGAGAACTGGCATGCGCTGAGGCAGCCCATGCAGCCGATCTGGTCGGTGCGGATGTCGAACGCCTTTTGCGGCGTCACAAAAATGAGCGTCGAATCGGGGGTGCGCAGGGCTTCACTGAACCCCTCGCCGACCCAGCGCTCGGCCGATAGTTTGTCCTGCGCCGTCAGGTAGACGATACGGCCGCGAGGACCAACGCTGAACGAGGCGATGTGCTCACCCACCGGCTCGATCGCATAGGCGACCTGGCGCTCCGACCGTTGCTGCAGCTCGTCGAGAAACCGGTTGCGCACAGCGGAGGAATAGAAGCCCGTGGGACTAAAGTGGTTGAGGTAGATGTCTTCCTCACCCAAGGTCAGCAATTTACGCTTCCATGCATCGGAAATCGGGCTCTCTTGAGTAAGGAGCGGCCGGGTTCCGAATTGGAAGGCGATCGGGCCGAGTTCGGGATTGCCGATCCAGTCGGCCCACTCGCGCAAATACCAGACCCCGCCCGCCATAAAGATCGGCGTCTCGGCCAGTCCGAAATCGACCATTAGGCTGCGCAACTCGCAAACCCGCGGGTAGGGAGGTTCGGGGCTCTGTGGGTCCTCGCTGTTGGTGATGCCGTTGTGACCCCCGGCGAGCCAGGGATCTTCGTAAACCACGCCGCCGAGCCAATCGCGAAACCGGTGGTAGGCCCGTTTCCACAATGCCCGGAACGCCCGGCCCGACGACACGATCGGGTAATAATGCACCCCGTACCGCGCGCAGATTTCGGCGATTTTGTAGGGCATGCCGGCACCGCAGGTGACGCCATGGATGAGACCCCTCGCCCCCTCCAACACGCCGTGCAACACGCGCTCGGCTGCCGCCATTTCCCACAATACATTCATGTGGATGCGGCCCTCGCCATTGGAGCGCTCGTGAGCCACCCGCGCTTGCTGTATGCCGCCGGCGACCGCGTAAGCGACGAGTTCTTCGTGCCGCTCCACGCGCGTCCGCCCATGATAGATCTGCGGTATCGGATCTCCGCTTTCGGTGTAGCTGTCCGCGTTAACACCCGAGAACGTGCCGACACCCCCGGTTGCCGCCCAGGCGCCGGAGCTTTCGCCGTTCGAAACCGAGATACCCTTGCCGCCTTCCACGAGGGGCAGGACCTCCCGCCCGGAAATTACCAATGGATGGAGCGGTTTCACCAGATTGCCTCCTGCCGCGGAGCTGCGGCCGAGGCGCGGTTCGCGACCATCACCGGACAACTGCCGCCGCCGGCCGCGACGCCTTGCAGGCGATCAGGAACATCGGAAAACACCGATGTCACCCCCCAATCGAACAAAGTCTGCGCTCTGGCGCGATCGTTGACGGTATAGGCGAGCAACGGATAACCCGCCTGGCGGATATCCGACACGACGGCCGCACTAAGGCGCTGTTGGTCTGCATGGATAGTGGCGCAGCCCAACTTGGCCGCAATCCGAAACCAGTTCTTTGGGATCCGGCGGAACAGGATCCCGCGCGGAACGCGTGGCGCGTGATCGCGCGCTGCGGCGAGGGCGACGGGCTGAAAGCTGGAGATCAACAGCCGGGCCGGATCGTCTGGCCAATTCGAAGCGAGCAAAGAGGAAACCAGCGCCCCGGTCTCCGCTGCTCTTCCACGAGCAGCTTTCAGTTCGATGTTGCCGCCGAGCCCGAGTTCGACGAGAAGAGCAAGCGCCTCCGCCAGCTTCGGCACGCGCTCCCTGGCGAAGGACGGATGCAACCAACTCCCGGCATCGTGGCGCCGGATCGCGGCGAACGACCTCGCATTAACTTTGCCGCGCCCGTCGGTGGTTCGCTCCAACCGGTTATCGTGCAGCAAAACCGGCTGGTTGTCGGAGGTCAACCGGACATCGAATTCGACCCAGCAACAGCCCAGCGCAGCGGCTTTGCGAAAACCGGCCGCCGTGTTTTCAGGCGCATATCCGGCGGCGCCGCGGTGACCGATTACGGGTGGGAGGACGATTTTGGTCTGATCGCCTCTCCTTAAAGTCCTGGATAAGGCAGACAGCGGGTGCGGCACCATCGGCGCGATAATCGCGGGAAGCAAGTGACCGTCCCGCCCGGCATCCGACGTTTTCAGTTTGCCGCCTTCACCTGCTGCTGCTCCCGCCGCTCCGGCCGCTGCGAGCCGAGGTCCTCACCAGTCTCCTGATCGACTTGGCGCATGCTGAGCTTGACCTTTCCGCGGTCGTCAAAACCCAACACCTTTACTTTAACATTGTCGCCGAGCTTGACGACATCGGCGACCTTGCCGACCCGATGCGGGGCCAGCTCGCTGATATGAACCAAGCCGTCCCGGGATCCGAGAAAATTCACGAAGGCGCCGAAATCGACAACCTTTACAACCTTGCCGTTGTAAATGACACCGACCTCAGGCTCGGCTACGATCCCGCGGATCCAGTCGATCGCAGCCTGCGCGGCATCGCCGTCTACCGCCGCGACCTTGACGGTGCCGTCATCGTCGATATCGATCTTGGCTCCGGTCGTCTCGACGATCTCGCGGATGACCTTGCCGCCGGAACCGATGACCTCGCGGATCTTCTCCTTCGGGATGCTGAAACTGGTGATCCGCGGCGCATTGTTGCTGACGCTGTCGCGGGCGCCGGTCAAAGCCTTTGCCATCTCTCCAAGGATGTGATTGCGGCCGTCCCGCGCCTGATCGAGCGCAATCCTCATGATCTCCTCGGTGATCGAGGTGATCTTGATGTCCATCTGCAGAGCGGTAACGCCCCGTTCGGTGCCGGCGACCTTGAAGTCCATATCGCCGAGATGATCCTCGTCGCCGAGGATATCAGAGAGCACGGCAAATCCTTCCGGCTCTTTGATCAGACCCATTGCAATTCCCGCCACCGACCGCGACAGCGGCACTCCGGCATCCATCAGCGCAAGCGAGGCGCCGCACACGGAGGCCATCGATGACGACCCGTTGGATTCGGTGATCTCGGAAACGACGCGGATGGTGTACGGGAAACTCTCCTTGCTGGGGAGCAACGGATGAATTGCCCGCCAAGCCAGTTTGCCGTGCCCGACCTCCCGTCTTCCCGGCGAGCCCATTCGCCCGGCTTCACCCGTAGCATAGGGCGGCATGTTGTAGTGGAGCATGAAGTTCTCGCGATATTCGCCCTCGAGGGCGTCGATCACCTGCTCGTCCTGGCCAGTCCCTAATGTCGCGACGACCAGCGCCTGCGTCTCGCCGCGGGTGAACAGCGCCGAGCCGTGGGCGCGGGGCAGAATACCAACTTCGCAAGTTATTGGCCGCACGCTGCGAGTATCGCGCCCGTCGATCCGCCGGCCGTCGCGCAAAATAGCGCTGCGCACGATGTCTTTTTCGAAATCTTTGAACAGCTTTAGCGCGATCGTAAGCCGAGCTTCGTCCGGGAAAACCTCAGACAATTTGGCTCTTGCTGCATCGAGCTGATTGCTGCGGTCCTGCTTTCCTTGCGTAGCATAGGCGGCCCCGATCATCGGAACGACGGTCTCACGCAGCTGCGCGCCGATCTCCTCGAGTTCGGGCGGTTTGGGGGGCAGGGTCCAAGGCTCGCGGGCACAGGTCTCGGCAAGATCGATGATCGCCTGGATCACCGGTTGGAACTCGCGGTGGCCAAACGTCACGGCACCCAACATGACCTCCTCGGAGAGCTCCTTGGCCCCCGATTCGACCATCAGGACTCCTTCCCCCGTGCCGGCTACCACAAGATCGAGTCCGGAGCGCGGCAGCTCGCTCAAGGTCGGGTTCAACACATACTGCCCGTCGATGTAACCCACCCGAGCGCCGCCGATCGGCCCCAGAAACGGGATCCCCGAGATCGTCAAAGCCGCCGAGGCGCCGATCATCGACACAATGTCGGGATCGTTTTCGAAGTCATGACTCAAGACCGTGCAGATGACCTGGGTCTCATTGACGAAGCCGGCGGCAAAAAGTGGCCGCAACGGTCGATCGATGAGCCGCGAGACCAGTGTCTCTTTCTCGGAGGGGCGGCCCTCGCGTTTGAAGAAGCCGCCGGGAATCTTTCCAGCTGCGAAGGTCTTCTCTTGGTAATTGACGGTTAAGGGAAAGAAGTCCTGGCCCGGCTTCGCGCTTTTCAGCGAAACGGCGGTGCACAGGACCGAGGTCTCTCCATAGGTGGCGAGCACAGCGCCATCCGCCTGACGGGCTATCTTGCCCGTTTCCAGCACGAGGCGGCGTCCACCCCACATCAATTCCTTACGATAGGCTTGGAACATTCGGTGTCATCCTTTTGGGAACTTTGGGCGACAGTCTGGCTGGGCGCATAAGGGCGCCTCGACCGTCGGACTGAACAAGCACGGCAGCGTCGCAACGCCGCACGGCCGATAAACATCTACCGGACAATTCGTCCGCACGCCGTGTGCATGCGACGGGCGTGTCGGTCGAATTGGGCATGCAAACGGGCTCAGCGTCGTAACCCCAGTCGGCCGATCAAGGTCTCGTAACGCTGCACGCTCGATCTTTTCAGATAATCCAATAACCGACGCCGCTGGCCGACCATTACGAGCAGGCCTCGTCTCGAATGGAAATCCTTCTTATGGGTCGAGAGGTGAGTCGTTAAATTGCGAATCCGCTCGCTCAAGATGGCGACTTGGACCTCCGCTGACCCGGTATCGCCCTCCTTAGCACCGTATTCGGTGATGAGCGCCTGCTTGCGTTCGGCAGTGATCGACATCGATCTGGTTCCTTCAACGATTGATGACTCGCACCGGGCGAATGCGGCCGTTTTCCACCCGGGCCAGCGCAATCAGGGCTTGGTCGTGCCAAGCGCCAATCACTGCGCATTCTTTCAGCCGGTTAAGACCAGCCTCCGACGGCATCACGCTCTGCCCGTTACGCAGCCGAGCGGCTTCTGCTCCCGTCAGGACCAAAGCCGGGATGTCGTCCAGCCCTGTCTCGATCGGAAGCAGAAATCCGCAATCCGCTGCTATATGCACACGCTCGGCGAGTAAATCCAGCCTCGTTGCTTGGCTTTCCGTGAAGCGCCCGACCGAAAGACGGCGCAGCGCTGCTACGTGGGCAAGCGTCCCGAGCGCAGCACCGAGATCGCGGGCCAGCGCGCGTATGTACGTCCCCTTTCCGACCAGCGCCTCACAATCGGCATGGTCGCGATCGGGCATCGCTACAAGCCGCAACTCGGCGATATCGACTGGCCTAGCGGCCAGCACCGGCGGCTTGTCGCTTCGCGCCAGCTTGTAGGCCCGGCACCCATCGATCTTAATCGCCGAGTATGCCGGCGGCCGCTGCATGATCGTGCCGATAAACCTAGGCAGGATCGCCTCGATCTCCTCGTGGCGCGGCCGCACCCGGGATTTCCCGGTGACCTCGCCCTCGCAATCTTCCGTTGCGCGCGCGACGCCCCAACGGATCCGAAAGCGGTAACGCTTCCACCCGTTCATCGCGTAGGCAACCGTTTTAGTCGCTTCGCCGACCGCAATGGGGAGCACACCCGTCGCGAGCGGATCGAGAGTGCCTGCATGACCAACTTTTCCGCCGTAGCACCGGCGAACCGCCCGGACGACTTGGTTCGAGGTCAGGCCGAACGGCTTGTCTATAATCAGCCACCCGTCAGCGCCGCTCTTACCGGTCAACACTCATTCCTGGGACTAGGTGCGTGCGGCTCGAGATCACGCGCTACTTCGGGCCTCGCCAACAAGGCTGAGATTCTGGCGGCCTCATCGAAGGAACCATCGAGCGCGAAGATAAGGTTCGGTGTGTTGCGCAGCTGAACCTCCCGCGCGAGAACCCCTTTGAGGAAAACGGCGCAACGCCTCAGAGCCGCGACCACTTCCGCCGCGTTCGCACCCCCGAGCGGCATGACGAACGCCGTCGCGCTGCGCAGATCGGGGCTCAACCGCACTTCGGTGACGGTTATGCTCGCGTCGTCGAGCGCCGGGTCGCGGCATTCTCCGTCGCGTAGAATTCTAGCCAGCACATGGCGCAGTTCCTCCCCGACCCGGAGCTGTCGCTGGCTGGCGTGGTATTCGGCCCCGCCGAGTTTTGGCTGCTGTCGGCTGCGCCGCCTTTTAACCATTCACAGTTCTGCGGCGTTTCGCGTGCCGGGTCCGGTCCAAGAGCTCGGAGGATTACAAGGCACGCGCCACTTCCTCCACCTCAAAGCACTCGATGACGTCCCCCGTCTGGATGTCCTGGTAATTTTCAAAGGCCATGCCGCATTCGTAGCCTTGATTGACCTCGCGGACTTCTTCCTTGAAGCGCTTTAGGGTCTTCAGTGAACCCTCGTGAATGACGACGTTATCGCGCAAGAGGCGTACTTTTGCCCCACGCCGGACGCTACCCTCGGTCACCATACAGCCGGCGACTTTGCCAACCCTGGTGATGTTGAACACCTCTCGAATCGAGGCGTTGCCGAGCAGCCGCTCGCGCAGTGTCGGCGCCAGCAGTCCGGACAACGCTTTGCGCATGTCGTCGATCAGATCGTAAATGATCGAGTAATATCGGATTTCTACGCCGTCGCGTCGCGCGAGCTCCCGCGCCTGCGGGTTGGCGCGGACGTTGAACCCGATGATCACCGCTTCCGACGCCTTAGCGAGAATTACGTCGCTCTCGTTGATGCCGCCGACGGCTGAGTGCAGCACGCGGATCGAGACCTCGCTGGTCGAGAGCTTTTCAAGCGAACCAACAATCGCCTCCAGGGAACCCTGGACATCCGATTTGACGAGAACCGGCAACTCTTTCGCCACACCCGCCGCGATTTGAGAGAACATCTGCTCGAGAGTCCCGCGAGCGCCCGACGTTGTAGTGGCATCGCGCCGCCGCCGCTGTCGGAAATCCGCAATGTCGCGCGCACGGCTCTCGTTTTCCGCGACGATGAAATCGTCGCCCGCAAGGGGTGTTCCGTTGAGCCCCAGAACCTCGACCGGTGTCGAGGGGCCCGCCTCGCGCAGGTTTTGTCCGCGGTCGTCCAGCAGCGCGCGCACGCGGCCCCATTCGCTGCCCGCCACAAAAATGTCGCCGACGCGCAACGAGCCACGCTGGATGAGTACCGTTGCGACCGCACCACGCCCGCGCTCAAGCTTGGCCTCGAGCACAACGCCCTCCGCGGAGCGCTTCGGGTTGGCCTTGAGATCGAGCAGCTCGGCTTGCAATAAGATCGCCTCCTCGAGCTTGTCGAGATTAATCTTTTTCAGGGCCGATACCTCGACGTCAAGCACCTCGCCGCCGAGTTGCTCTACAACCAGCTCGTGCTGCAGCAGCTCTTGCCGGACGCGGTCCGGCTTCGCGTCGGGCCGATCGATCTTGTTGATCGCGACAATAATCGGCACCTGCGCGGCCCTGGCGTGGCGGATCGCCTCGACGGTCTGCTCCATGATTCCGTCATCGGCTGCCACAACAAGCACCACAATGTCCGTCACATTGGCGCCCCGCGCACGCATCGCAGTGAATGCCTGATGGCCGGGAGTGTCGATAAAAGTGATCTGCTTGCCGCTGCGCAGGCTCACCCGGTAAGCGCCGATATGCTGCGTGATGCCTCCGGCCTCGCCGCCTGCAACATCCGTCTCGCGCAACGCGTCTAGCAGCGAGGTCTTGCCGTGATCGACATGGCCCATCACGGTAACCACCGGTGCGCGCGGCTCGAGCGAGCCGGGATCATCCTCCTCGCCGCGCAGGCCGATCTCGACGTCCGCCTCCGACACACGCCGCAAGCGATGTCCGAACTCGGTCACAATGAGTTCGGCGGTATCAGCATCGATGACCTGGTTGATTGTCGCCATCACTCCGATGCGCATCAGCGACTTGATCACGTCGGCAGCCCGCTCGGCCATGCGGTTAGCCAGCTCTTGAACAGTAATCGTCTCCGGGATGACCACTTCGCGAAGGACCTTGATCTGCTCCTGATCACCATGATGCAACCGCTGCCGCTCGCGCTCTCTTGCCCGGCGAACCGAAGCCAGGCTGCGCACGCGCTCTCCTTCCTCATCGGTTAGGGCGCGGGTCACCGTGAGCTTGCCCGCCCGACGACGCATTTCGTCGCGGCGCACCGGAGTCGCCGGCCGCTTGACCTCCGGCCGGGCGCCGCGCCTGGGCGCTGCGACTGGCTCTTCCTCTTCCTCGATCGGGACACTGACCTTACCCGCCGCAGCCAGCGCCGCGACTTTCGCGGCCGCCGCCTTGCCGGCGCGTTCGGCAATTTCGCGCCGTGCTTCTTCCTCCTTGCGCCGTTGTGCTTCTTCTTCCGAGCGCTTGCGCGCTTCCTGTTCGGCGCGGTTTCGGACCTCCTCTTCCTCGATTTTTCTGCGGGCTTCTTCCTCGGCTCTCTTGCGCACCTCCTCGGCCGCACGCTCTGCTTCCTCGCGCCGCCGGTCCGCTTCCGCGGCAGCGCGCCGGCGGGCTTCTTCGGCGGCTCTGCGGACATCCTCCTGCACGGCGCGAGCCCGACCGGCCTTTTCCTCAGCGGTCAACGCGCGGGGCAGGACCACGGTGCGCCGCGCCGGTTCGACCATCGTCCCCGCCGGCGGCTCCGCCTCTCTGGCAACCACCGTAGCCGCCTCGGCCCGTCCCGGTTCTTGTGTACCCGGGGCAATCGTGCGCTTTTTGCGGACCTCGACTGTTACGGTCTTGGAGCGCCCATGCGAGAAGCTCTGGCGCACCTGCGCCGTCTCGACCGGCTTCCGAAGCTCCAGCCTGCCGCCACTACGGCCAAGTGTCAGGGGCCGCTTCTGTTCTTGTTCCGTCCCGCTCTGCTCTTGCTCGTTCGCGTTGCTCATCTCGATCCAATACTGTCATCGTCCTGGACCCCGCCGGGCCACGGCGGGTGTCGCGCCTCGATCGACCACCGCTCCCGAGCGAAAGCCGGCCATCTTTTCTGCGTCATCGAGCAGCCGGCGGCTCAGCCGACCAGCACTTAGCGCTACATGTACCACATGATCGCGCCCAAATACCCCGCCCATCTCGGCTGCGGTCAGCACTCGTACGACCGGCAGCTCCGCCCCGAGCGCTCGAACTTTGCCACGTCCGGCCTCGGCTCCGTCTATTGCCGATAATAAGAGGCCGACTTTTCCCGCACGCATAGCCTCGCAGACTTTCTCAAAGCCAGCGAAGGCGAGACCGGCGCGCCGGGCGAGGCCGATTGCATCGCAACAGCGCTGTGCCAGCAAGCCTTCTATGCGATCTGCAAATCCAGGCGACACGATAACCGGCGCACGCGCGGCGCGCGCAAACAACCGTTTGGTGATCGCCCGTTCGACTACATCGCGACGCGGCGTCACCCATAGCCCCCTACCAGGCAGCCCGGACGCCAAATCCGGCACCAGCTCTCCGCCGGGTCCTATAACCAGCCGCAACAACCGCGCACGCTCGGCGATCTCGCCTGTAGCGATGCAGCGGCGGAGCGGCCCGGCCGCGGGGCGCCCCCTGTCACATCGACCCGCGGCGGCATCATCGATGCTGGCCGTCGCGCCTACTCCGGGACGCCGGTTTTGGCCGGCGCTGCCTCGTCCTCGTACCAGTGCGCCCTTGCCCGCATTATCAGGCCGTTCGCGACATCGAGATCGAGCTTGCCCCCTTTGTCGGAGCCTTCAAGCAGTTCGACGAGCTCGTCGCTCGCCAGGTCGGCGAAGTCATCGAGGGTGGTTATCCCGTTCTCGCCAAGAGCGACGAGCATTCCGGGCGTCAATTCCTCAAGTTCGGCAAGCGCGTCGCTGACTCCGAGTTCCCGGCGCCGTTCCTCATACTCCCGATCCCGGCGTTCGAGAGACACGCGCGCGCGTTCCTGCAGCTCCGCGGCGACATCGGCATCGAACCCTTCGATATCCGCAAGATCCGCCAACGCCACGTACGCCACCTCTTCGAGCGAGGTAAACCCTTCGGTAACCAGCAGATGGGCGATTACGTCATCGATGTCGAGAGCGTCGATAAACATCTGACTACGGCTGCGGAACTCCTCTGTCCGCCGTTCGGATTCCTCGGCCTCCGTCAGAATGTCGATATCCCATCCGGTAAGCTGCGAGGCGAGGCGGACATTTTGTCCGCGTCGGCCGATCGCCAAGCTTAACTGATCGTCGGGCACGACCACCTCGATACGGCGTTGCTCCTCGTCCATCACCACCTTGGCGACCTCTGCCGGGGCGAGGGCATTTACCACGAAGGTGGCCGGATCGGGCGACCACGGAATGATATCGATCTTTTCACCCTGCAATTCGCCAACGACCGCCTGGACGCGGCTGCCCCGCATGCCGACGCAGGCGCCGACCGGATCGATGCCGCTGTCCCGTGAGATGACAGCGATTTTGGCGCGGCTGCCCGGGTCACGCGCCACCGCCTTTATCTCAATTATGCCGTCGTAAATTTCCGGCACTTCCTGGGCGAACAGCTTGGCCATGAATTGCGGGTGGGTCCGCGACAGAAAAATCTGTGGACCCCGCGGCTCCTGGCGGACGTCGTAAACAAAGGAGCGGACTCGCTCCCCCTGGCGAAAGCTTTCGCGCGGCAGCAGTTCGTCGCGCCGCAGCATCGCCTCCGCCCGACCGAGATCGACGACGACATTACCGAATTCGACCCGTTTGGCGAGGCCGTTGACGATCTCGCCGACGCGATCCTTGAATTCAAGAAATTGGCGCTGACGCTCGGCGTCACGAACCTTTTGGACGATCACCTGCTTTGCCGTTTGCGCGGCAATGCGGCCAAAATCGATCGGCGGCAGCGGGTCGGTAATGAAGTCGCCAACCTCCGCCTCGGGGTTCAACCTCTGAGCATCCCTCAGCGGGATCTGCGTAGCCTCGTTCTCGACAACATCGGCCACTTCGCGAAACCGAAGCAGCCGGATCTCTCCGCTTTGCCGGTCGATTTCGGCGCGAATATCGTATTCCTGGCCGTATTTGGAGCGGCCCGCCTTCTGGATCGCCTGCTCCATGGCGTCCAAAACTTCGTCGCGATCGATTCCTTTGTCCCGCGCCACGGTATCGGCGACCTGAAGCAGTTCCGGGCGCGCATAGGTGACGATGCTTTCCATCCTGTTCTCGAAGTCAGTGCATCAGTGAGTTTGGGACCTGTCGGCCGGTTGCGGCAGGGGAGGTTGCGATGGTCCGCGCCGCGACGCACCGATCAGGTCATCGGTGAGGACGAGCTTTGCCCGCGCCACATCCGAGAGGGGCAGTCTAACCTCACCGGTTTCGGTGGCCAGACGCACACTTTCGGCCAAGGTTCCGATCAGGCGGCCGCGAAAGCGCTTGCGTCCCTCGACTGGCCTCCTCAGCTCGATTCTCGCTTCGAACCCGCTGAACCGATCGTAATCCTCGGCACGAACCAGTGGGCGATCGATCCCGGGGGAGCTGATCTCGAGCATATAGGCGCCGACAATCGGGTCTGCGACGTCGAGAATGGCGGAGACCGAGTGACTGATTTGCGCGCAGTCCTCAACCGTCATCGCCTCGTCGTCGAGCCGCTCGGCCATGACCTGCAATGTGGGCCGCCTGCCGCTAGTGATGACCACCCGGACGAGCCGATAACCCATCCCCTCGAGCGACGGCTCGATCGCGTGCGCGATGAGGTTGGTGTCCACCAAGAGAGCCCCGATGCCTCCTAGCTCTGCGGATCGGCGCGGCTGAAGGAAAGAGTACGATGCTTCCCCGAAGACCGCTTGCCAAAACAAAAAGTGGGCCATCGGCCCACCCGCGATGCGGTCCGCAAGTCGGACCTTATGGAAATTCACCATATAGGGAAGCGGCGCAACCCTGCAAGGGCTTTGCTGTCATTCGATCTGTCGCCTATAGCGATGACTTCTCTGCTATGCGTAGACACTGCAATCGGAGTGAACTGATCGCATAGAGGGTGGTCATGCGCAATCCGCGGACAGCGCCTTACGGTTCCTGGTCCTCTCCGATTACCTCCGACCTGATCGTCGCGTCCACGATCGGGCTCAGCGGCATCCTCCTTGATGGCAGCGATATCTATTGGCTGGAATCGCGGCCGCAGGAGAATGGTCGCTCGGTCATCGTCCGCTGCGCCGCAGATGCCAGTCTGACAGACGTCACTCCTCGGCCGGCGCGCGCCGGCGAAAATACCTTCAATGTACGAACTCGCGTCCACGAATATGGCGGCGGCTCCTACCTGGTCAGCGATGGCCTCATTTATTTTTGCAACGATGCCGACCAGCGCCTCTATCGCCAGGAGCCGGGAGGGACACCCGTTGCAATCACCCCCGACCCCGCTTGTCCGAGAGGATTGCGCTACGCGGACGGCGTAATGGACGCCCGGCGAGGACGGATGATTTGGGTTCGTGAGGACCACACAGCCGCCGCGCCGGAGCCGGTGAACGCCTTGGTAGAAATTCCGCTCGAGGGACCCCAGCCGCCCCGCGTGCTCGAGTCGGGACGGGATTTTTACGCGGCACCGCGCCTTAGCCCGGATTCCGGCAAGCTCGCATGGCTTGAATGGAGCCACCCGAATATGCCCTGGGTCGGGTGTGAATTATGGGTGGCCGAGTGCACGGCCGATGGTTCTGTCGGCCGCAAGCGGCTGGTCGCCGGCGGTGACGACGAGTCGGTTTTCCAACCGGAATGGTCACCGGATGGCATACTTTATTTCGTCTCCGACCGCTGCCAGAACTCACTCGATGGCAGATGGTGGAACCTGTTCCGGGCCCGCGTTGACACGCTGGATATTTCGCCGTCAATCGAGCCGGTATATCCTCTCGCGGCGGAATTCGGCAGAGCGCAGTGGGTGTTCCGGCTGTCGACCTTTGCGTTCATGTCGGCAAGCCGACTGGTTTGCAGCTATATTCAGGACGGCGTTCACCGAATGAGCGCCATCGACCTCGGCTCGCTCGAAGCGCATCCCATCCGTACCGAGTACGAGGATATGTCCTTCGTCCGCGCGAGCGCGGACCGGGTCTACTTCACCGGAGGCTCGCCGACCAGCCCTGCGGCGTTGGTCGAGATCGATCTCGGATCGGGACAGACAAAGACGCTGAAGGGGTCCACGAGCGGGGATGTCGAAGCTTATCGCGGGTACCTGTCCGTCCCGGAGCCGGTGACATTCGACACCGACAACGGGTTGCAGGCTCATGGTTTGTTTTATCCGCCGCAAAATTGCGATTTTACGCCGCCCGCCGACAAACTTCCGCCGCTGCTGGTGCATTGCCACGGTGGACCGACCGCGGCCGCGTCTCCGACGCTCAGCTGGGGAACGCAGTATTGGACGAGCCGTGGCTTCGCCGTTCTCGACGTCAACTACGGCGGCAGCACCGGCTATGGCCGCGAGTACCGGCTGCGGCTGCAAGGGAATTGGGGCATCGTCGACGTCGCCGATTGCGTCAACGGCGCTCGACATCTCGCGCAAACCGGACGCGTGGCAGCTGACCGATGGGCGATCAGCGGCGCCAGCGCAGGCGGCTACACGACATTGGCGGCGCTCACCTTCCGCAAGGGATTCAAGACCGGCGCGAGCTATTACGGGATCAGCGATTTGGAAGCGCTGGCCAAAGATACGCACAAATTCGAGTCACGTTATCTGGACGGCCTGATCGGACCCTATCCCCAACGCAGGGATCTTTATGTCGGTCGGTCACCGATCCACAGTGCTGCGCTTCTTGCTGTGCCGGTCGCCTTTTTTCAGGGCGCCGAAGACAAGGTAGTGCCGCCGCAACAGGCCGAGGCCGTGGTCGAGGCGCTGCGCCGACAACACATTCCGTTTCTTTATTTGCTATTTGACGGCGAGCAGCATGGCTTCCGCCGGGCCGACAACATCAAGCGGGCGCTCGATGCGGAACTCTATTTCTATGCCACCTTTCTGACGGATCAGAAACTGGAGTTCCGAGGCGCATAGGACGCGATCAGCCGCTCGATTCGATCAGTTCGTCGAGAACCCGGCCGAGCCGTTTGAGGTCGGCGTCGCCCGATAACCGGTGGTCGCCATCTTTGACCAGGGTAAGGACGATATCGCGGCTGCCGAGGTTTTGGGCGAGCGTCAAGCTGGTCTGCCACGGGACAGAGCCATCACTCATTCCGTGAAGCAGCCGCACGGGGCAATCGAGATCGATCGCTCGGCGCATCACCAGGTGCCGTTTGCCGTCCTCGAAGAGGCCCAACCGGTAGGTGTAGCCGTGAGGATCGTATTCGGAAGGCAAGGTAACCGCCCCGGTATCGCGCAATTGCTCCCTCTGGTTGGCATCGAGCCGTGGCCAGAGGAGGTCCTCGGTGAAGTCCAGCGCTGCTGCAATGCCGACGAGCGCATGGATCCGCGCCGGCCTGGCGAGCGCGGTTAGTAGCATAATCCAACCACCCATGCTTGACCCGACCAGAACCTGCGGCCCTTCGGTCAGCGAATCGAGAACAGCGAGGGCATCTTGCGCCCAGCGGCCGACCGTGCCGAGCGTCGCATCGCCGCTAGACGCACCGTGCCCGAAATAGTCGAAACGGACATAGCCCCGCCCGCGCTGGCGGCAATAATCCTCGAGATAGAGCGCCTTGGTGCCGGTCATGTCGGAACCGAAGCCGCCGAGAAACACGACCCCGGGGCTCGACCCGGCGGTTCGGTGGTACGCGATTGTTGCACCATCATCGCGTGTTAGATTGGCGAACGATCGCATCGGAGTTTTCGGCAAAGCGGAATGAGTATCGAGGCTAGCATTCCTCCCGCCGCAGCGACAGGGCGCCCCCCGGCAGTGCTGCAGATCCTTCCCCGCCTCGTCTCAGGCGGTGCCGAGCGCGGCACCGTCGAAATCGCGGGCGCCTTGATCGAAGCAGGCTGGAGCGCCTACGTCGCGTCGGCTGGCGGTCCGTTGGAGCGCGACATTTCCCGAGCCGGCGTGAAACATCTGACCTTACCGCTGGCCTCGAAAAACCCGGTGGTGATGCGGCGCAACGCCACCAAACTGGTGCGCCTGATCCGACAGTTCCCCATCGACATCGTTCATGCCCGAAGTCGTGCCCCCGCCTGGAGTGTATGGGCAGCTGCGCGTGCGACCGGGTGCCGCTTCGTGACGACGTTTCATAATGCCTATGGAGCTCGTACTGCGCTGAAGATGCGCTACAACTCCGTGATGGCGCGAGGCGACCGGGTAATTGCGATTTCCGATTTTGTCGCCGACCACGCTGCCAGCACCTATGGGATCGGGCCCGAGAGGCTGAGAACAATTCCGCGTGGGGTCGATCTCGCGATCTTTGATCCAAACCGGGTCGGCGCGCAACGGATCATCGACCTCACCCGGCAATGGCGTCTTCCCGATGGGGTGCCGGTCGTAATGCTTCCCGGCCGGTTGACGCGGTGGAAGGGCGCTTTGGATTTCGCAGCGGCGGTCGCAAAGCTCGGCCGACCCGACATCTGCTGTGTTCTTGTCGGCGCCGAGCAGCGCCGCGGTTTTCGTCACGAACTCGAAGGCGCGATTCGGGAACGCGGGCTCGCCGGCCATTTTCGTATCGTCGGGGAGTGCCGGGACATGCCCGCCGCATACATGCTGGCCGATACGGTCGTCTCGGCGTCGCGCAACCCGGAGGGGTTCGGCCGCGTCATCGCCGAGGCGCAAGCAATGGGCCGGCCGGTGGTCGCCACCGATCACGGCGGGGCGCGCGAAACGGTCGTACCGGGGGTTACCGGCTGGCTCGTGCAACCGCGCGACCCGGCCGCTCTTGCCGCAGCGATCGGCGAAGCCTTGTCGCTTACAACCGACGAGCGGCAAGCACTCGCGCGCCGTGCAATCGCGAATATCGCAGCCGGATTTACGCGCGAGCTTATGTGCGCGCGCACAATCTCCGTCTATGAAGAGCTGCTGTTTGGGCAATCGGCCGAAATCGACGCAGCGGCCCAGTAATACCGAACGGGTTCGGCCGAGGCTGAGAAATCACCAAGGAAATGTTATGTATCGGTGATGAGTGAAAACAAGATCGCCGTGACCCTGCCCGACGGCAAGCGCCTGGAATTTGCCGGTCCGGTCGGCGGCGGCGAAATCGCGGCGGCGATCGGACGGGGTCTGGCGAAAGCGGCGGTTGCCGTCCGGGTCGACGGCCAGGTGCGCGACCTCGCGACCGTAATCGATCACAATGCTTCGATCGCTATTGTCACCCGGGATAGCCCGGAGGGGTTGGAGATCCTCCGGCATGATGCTGCCCATGTAATGGCCGAGGCGGTCAAGGAGCTCTACCCTGATACCCAAGTGACCTTCGGGCCGGCAACCGAAACCGGGTTCTATTACGACTTCGCCCGCAGCGAGCCGTTCACACCCGAAGATCTCGAAAAGATCGAAGCGCGGATGCGCGAGATCGTCAAACGCGACGAGAAGATCACGCGTGAAATCTGGGATCGCAACGCAGCGATCTCTTATTTTCGCAGCATCGAGGAAACCTACAAAGCCGAGTATATCGGTGAAATCCCAGACGGCGCGGGGATCAGCCTGTATCGGCAAGGCGACTTCATCGATCTTTGCGTCGGACCGCACCTGCCTTCCACGGGTCATCTCGGCCAGGCTTTCAAGCTGATGAACGTCGCCGGCGCCTATTGGCGTGGCGATCCGAAAAATGCCCAACTGCAACGCATCTCCGGCACCGCCTGGGCCGATCAGAGCGAGCTCGACCGGTACCTCTTTCAACTCGAAGAAGCGGAGCGCCGCGACCATCGGCGCATCGGCCGCGAACTCGACCTCTTCCACATCGGCGAGGAGGCGGTCGGCAGCGTGTTCTGGCATCCGAAAGGCTGGAAGCTGTTCCGCATCATCGAGAATTACCTGCGCATGCGCCTCGACAAGGCCGGTTATCTCGAAGTCAAAGGCCCTCAATTGCTCGATCGCAGCTTGTGGGAAGCGTCAGGACATTGGGAGAAATTTCGCGAGAACATGTTCATTGCGGAAAGCCGCGACGACAAGGTTCTGGCGCTAAAACCGATGAACTGCCCGGGGCATGTGCTGATCTTCCGCAACCGGCTGCATAGCTATCGCGAATTGCCGCTGCGTCTTGCGGAGTTTGGCAGTTGTCACCGCAACGAGCCGTCCGGGGCTTTACACGGTATCATGCGGGTCCGAGCCTTTACGCAGGACGACGCGCATATTTTTTGCACCGAGGATCAAGTCACCGCGGAATCGATCGCCTTCTGCAATTTGCTGCTGTCGGTCTACCGGGATTTCGGCTTCGATGACGTGGCGATCAAATTCGCCGACCGGCCTCCGGTGCGTGCCGGCTCGGATGAAGTCTGGGACCGCGCCGAAGCGGCGTTGCGCGACGCGGTCCAAGCCGCTGGCCTAAGCTACGCTCTTAACCCCGGCGAAGGCGCCTTTTACGGACCCAAGCTCGAATTCGTGCTGCGCGACGCATTGGGCCGCGACTGGCAATGCGGCACGTTGCAGCTTGATTTTGTTCTGCCCGAGCGCCTCGATGCGAGCTATGTCGGTGAGGACGGCGCACGGCACCGTCCGGCGATGCTCCACCGGGCGATCTTCGGCTCGCTCGAGCGCTTCATCGGCGTGCTGATTGAGCATTACGCGGGCCGGTTCCCGTTGTGGCTCGCGCCCGTGCAGATTGTGGTCGCGTCGATATCCGCGGAGGCAGCAGACTATGCGGCCGAGGTTGCTCGCGAATGTGCCGAGGTGGGACTGCGGGTGGAGCTCGACAGCGGAAACGAGAAGATCACCTATAAGGTGCGCGAGCACAGCCTCGCCAAAGTCCCGGTCATGCTGGTCGTCGGGCGGCGCGAGGCAGCAAACCGATCGGTTGCGTTGCGCCGGCTCGGCGGCAAGGATCAGGAAGATCTTGCGCTCGGCGAGGCCGTTGCTAGATTGAAGCGGGAAGCGGCGGTTCCATCGTCTTCCTAACCGTTTCATTGTCCTTCCGGACTAGCCGTTCAATCGACAAAGGAGATTTACATACCCAGACCGCCAATGAACCTAACTCCCACCCGCGAGGGGCCCCGGATCAATGACGAGATCGGTGTCCCGCGCGTAAGGCTCGTCGACGAGCGTGGCCAGATGGTGGGTGTTGTCGGGCGCAGCGAAGCGCTCACGATGGCCGCGAATGTCGGTCTCGATCTCGTCGAAATAGCGCCCAATGCGGACCCCCCAGTTTGTAAAATCCTCGATTTCGGCAAATACAAGTACGAAGAGCAGAAAAAGAAGAATGAGGCGCGAAAGAAGCAGAAAATCATAGAGGTCAAAGAGATTAAACTGCGCCCGAGCATCGATGACCACGATTACGAGGTAAAACGGCGCAGCATGACGAAGTTCATCGAAGAAGGCGATAAGGTCAAAGTAACCATGCGGTTCCGCGGGCGTGAGCTGGCGCATCAGGAATTGGGCATGGATGTGCTGATGCGGGTCAGGGGCGACCTCGACGAAATCGCCAAGGTCGAACCAATGCCGCGGATGGAAGGCCGGCAAATGACCATGGTCATGTCGCCAAAATAGTCTAGCCGGCGCCAGCGAGGTGCCTGCACCGGGCGATCTGACGCGATCGGTCGGGAAGGTTGCAGTTCGGCGATGAAAAGGCGTTATAGCCTGTGCAGTCGGGCTCCGCAGTCGGCTCTCTGATCCGATGGCCGCTGCTCCTCGGGGAACTTTTGATCGGGACATTGCTGCACAGAACCATCGGGGAGGGAGCGGTGCTAGCCTGGTTTGGTGAACTGAACGCAAAAGAGCGTCGAACGATGGGCGCCTGTTTTGGCGGCTGGGCGCTCGATGCGTTCGACGTGCAGATGTACAGCTTCGTGATCCCGACGGTGATCGCGCTTTGGGGTCTGTCGCGCGGCGAAGCCGGTCTCATTGGGACCGTGACATTGCTGATCTCGTCCTTGGGAGGGTGGTTCTCCGGCACATTGGCCGACCGGTTCGGCCGGGTGCGCATGCTGCAGATCACGATCCTGTGGTATTCGGTTTTCACGTTCCTGTGCGCCTTCGCACAGAATTTCGAGCAGCTCTTCGTCTTACGGGCATTGCACGGGCTCGGCTTTGGCGGCGAATGGGCAGCCGGCGCCGTATTAATGGGCGAGGTAATTCGCGACAAATACCGCGGCCGCGCCGTCGGGATCGTCCAGACCGGCTGGGCCGTGGGCTGGGGCGTCTCGGCCCTCGTCTACACCGCCCTTTACGCCTTTCTACCCGAAGCGATCGCGTGGCGGGTTCTGTTCGCAATCGGTCTGCTGCCGGCAATTCTGGTCTTCTGGATCCGCCGGCATATCGATGAGCCCGAACTCTTCCGGTCGCGGCGCAGCACCGGCCCGGCGGTGGGTCTCGGCCACCTGTTCGCGGCTTTTCGGGGATCGTATCTGTGGACCACGGTGAAGGTCACGTTAATGGTCGCCGGCGCCCAGGGCGGCGGCTATGCCCTCGGCCTCTGGATGCCGACCTACCTGCGCACGGTGCGCGGGTTGTCTGCCACTACCACCGGAGGTTTCCTCCTGGTGCAGATCCTGGGCGCACTCTTCGGGTTTCTGCTGGGTTCCTATCTGAGCGACGCGATAGGCCGGAAATGGACCTTCATGTGGTCGGCGGTGGGTTCCCTCGTGATGATCCTCGTCTACATGTTTGTGCCGATGGGCAATACCGGGCTTTTGCTTGTCGGTGTCCCGCTGTTCACGGTCTTCCTGATGAAATTCCCGCCGATGGGCCCGTTCATGACGGAGCTCTATCCGACCGGAGTGCGCGGCACCGCCCAAGGCTTTTGCTATAATGGAGGCCGGGCGCTCGGGTCGTTTCTTCCGACCCTGGTTGGGTTTGTCAGCGAGAGCTTGCCGCTCGGCGCGACGATCGCGCTCTTTAGCGCCTTCGCCTCGGTGATTATGATCGTCACATTGCTGCTCTTGCCCGAAACCCGCGGCCGCAGCCTCCAGAGCCTAGACGAGGCAGCGCCACCCACCCCCGGACCCACCCTCGCCCCGATTGCCGAAAGGCTGTAGCCTAGGTCGGCTCGGGCCGAGCGTCGAGACCCAGCATCAGCCGTAAATTCTGCACGGCGGCGCCGGACGCGCCTTTGCCGAGATTGTCGAGACGCGCGACGAGCACCGCTTGGCGGCGCGCCTCGTTGGCCCAGACGTAGAGCTCGAGCCGGTTGGTGTCATTGAGCGCCTCTGCCTCGACCTTGCCCGCCTCGTTGCCTACCGCGACCGTCACGTATTCCGAGCCCTCGTAAAAGGCGTGCAGCGCCTCTTTCAAACGGGTGCCCGTGGGCCTACCGGGCAGCTCATCGAGGTAGAGCGGTATCGAGATGAGCATGCCCTGCCGGAAGTGCCCGACCGAGGGCACGAATATCGGCCGCCGCGACAGTCCCGCGAAACGCTCGATCTCGGGCACATGCTTATGTTCCAAACCGAGTGCGTAGAGTTCAAAAGCCGGGCCGCGATCGCGATCATGCACCTCGATCGCCGATCTGCCGCCGCCCGAATAGCCGCTGACCGCATTTATCGTGATCGGGTAATCGGGCGGGACGAGCCCCGCTAGGACGAGCGGGCGCAATAGACCGATGGCGCCGGTGGGATAGCAGCCGGGATTGCTGACTTTGCGGGCCGCAGCGATCTTCCCGGGCTGATCGCCTTCCATCTCCGGGAAGCCATAGGTCCATTCGGGGTCGACCCGATGCGCGGTGCTGGCGTCGAGCAATTTCGGCGAGTCGTCGCCCAATGCTTCGGCCAGCACAACCGCCTCTCGCGCCGCATCATCCGGCAGGCACAACACAACGAGGCTGCACGCCGCCATCAGGTCCTGCCGCGCTGATGGGTCCTTGCGCTGCGCCGCGGGCAAACTGCGCAGGACTATCTCGGGCACCGCTTCGAGCCTCCTTCGGATGCCGAGCCCAGTTGTGCCGGCCTCGCCATCGATAAAGACGCTCGTTTGATTGCTCGCCATTGGAGTGCCTCTGCCGGTGCGGTATCGTGCTGCCCACCAGGTTTGATCGGAGTTGGCCCTTATGACGGAAAACAGCGCGCCTCTCAATTGCCTCTCCGGCGTTCGAGTGCTCGACCTGACGCAATTCGAAGCCGGCCCCTCCTGCACCGAGGCGCTGGCCTGGCTTGGCGCCGAGGTCGTCAAAGTTGAGAACCCGGGCGGCGGCGAGCCCGGCCGGACGTCTTTCGCCGGCCCTCCCGGCAGCCCCGACTCGTTCTATTTTTTCGAATTCAACGCCAACAAAAAGTCGGTCACCGTCAATCTGAAGTCGGAGCGCGGCTTAGCCTTGGTCAAGGACATGGCGAAGAAGGCCGATGTGATGATCGAAAACATGGCGCCTGGCACAATCGAGCGGCTGGGCCTCGGCTACGAGGCGATCCGGGCGCTGAACCCGGGCATCATTTACGCCCAGGTGAAGGGCTTCGGCGAGGGCAGCCCTTACGAGAAGAACCTCGCCTTCGACATGATCGCGCAGGCTGCAGGCGGCACGATGAGCATCACCGGCGAGCCTGACGGCCCGCCGATCAGGCCCGGGGTTTCGCTCGGCGACACCGGCACCGGCATGACGATGGCTATCAGCATTCTCGGGGCACTTTACGAGCGCCGTGCCACCGGCCAGGGCAGGCGTCTGCAGGTGGCAATGCAGGACGCGATGCTGCACTACATCCGCTTCGCGTTTCAGACCCAGGCGGTGCTCGGCCGGGCGGCGCCGCGCAACAGCAACCGGAGCAACACGGCGCCATCGGGGATTTTCCGTTGCGCGCCGGGCGGCGCCAACGACTGGATCTACGTCTTCGCCCGCCAGAAGGATCACTGGCACCGTCTGCTCAAGCTGCTCGGCCGCGAAGACCTGATCGGCGACCCGCGCTACGAGACCGCGCAGGCCCGCGGCGAGCGCATCCAAGAAGTGAACGCGATGGTCGCCGATTGGACAAAGCGGCGCGACAAGCACGAGGCGATGCGCCTGATCGGCGCCGCCGGTGTGCCGGCAGGGGCGGTGCTCGACACGATGGAATTGATGAACGAGCCGAGCTTTACCGAGCGCGGCATCTTGCAGATCGCAGACCATCCGACCGGCCCCTTCAAGATGCCGTGCTGGCCGGTGCGCTTTGACGGCCGCACCCCTAAGCTCGAACCGGCACCGCTCTTGGGTCAGCATTGCGCAGAGGTCTTCGGCGACTGGCTCGGCATGAGCCCCGGCGACGTCGACGCACTGAAGAAGGACGGCGTGATTTAACGAGAGCGCCCCTCACCCCAGCCCTCTCCCCGCTCGCGGGGAGAGGGAGGGACCCGTCCCCGGGTCCGCGCGAAGCGCGGCCGGAGGACAGGCTCCGCGGGAGGGTGAGGGGCAACGCTGAGCGCAAGCAGAACTAGGAGGAACGCAAATGGCGGAAGTGACAGGTAATGAGATCGTCGCCCGGTGCCTGAAGGCGCAAGGCGTGAAGGACATCTTCTACATCATGGGCGGGCCGATGCTCGACGTCGAGTCGGAGTGCATCAAGGAGGGCATCCGGTTGATCGACACCCGCCACGAGCAGGGTGCGGCGTATATGGCGCAGGCCTATGCGCGGGTGACGCAGGGGCCGGGCGTGTGCATCGGGGCGAGCGGTCCCGGCGCGCTCAATCTCGGCACCGGGCTCGCCAATGCGCTGATCGACTGCTGCCCGGTCGTCGCACTCGGCGGCTCGAGCCCGATCAGCCAGTTCGGCCGCCAGGTCTTCCAGGAGATCGACCAGGTCAAGGCATTCGATGGTTGGGTCAAATACGCCGACCGCGTGCACAATCTGAAGCGCCTGCCGCAGCAGATCAATTTCGCGTTCCAGACAGCGCTGAACGGCAAGCCGGGCCCGGTCTATCTCGATTTCCCGGGCGACGTGCTCTACACCAAGGTCGACGAGGTGGAAGTCGATTGGAGCTACTGCGGCCGCCCGATCGTCAGGGCGCGCCCCTACGCCGAGCCAAAGGCATTAAACGCACTCGTCGACGCGATCGGCAGCGCCCGCCAGCCAATCATCGTCTCCGGCAGCGGCGTGTTGTGGTCGCATGCCTGGGACGAGATGCGGGCGTTTGTCGAAAAGGCCGGCATCCCGTTCTACACGACCCCGCAAGGGCGCGGCGTCCTCCCCGACGACCATCCCTTTGCCTATCTCACGATGCGCAACGACGCGTTCCGCGAAGCCGATCTGATCATCATCCTCGGCACGCGCACGAATTATGTCATCGGCCACGCCTTGCCGCCGCGGTTTGGCCCCAACGCCAAAGTCGCGCGCATCGACATCGACCCCGAGGAGATGGGCAACTCGGCGCGCAACATCGACATTCCAGTCGTCGGCGACTGCAAGTCGGTGCTGCAGCAATTGTGCGAAGCGGTCGATGCGAAGACCGCCGACCGCTTCCAGCCGTGGCGCCAGAAACTGGCCGATGGCGAGGCAAAAAAGCGGCTGCGCGCCGGCGGCAACTACCCGACCGACGGCGACATCCATCCGCTGCGGCTCTGCGAGGAGGTCAAGAACTTCATGCAGCGCGAGGCGATCCTCACCGTCGACGGGCAGGAAATCCTCAATTTCGGCCGCCAATCGATCCCGACCTTCGTCCCCGGCCACCGGCTCAATTCGGGACCCTTTGGGACGATGGGCGTCGGGTTGCCATTTGCGGTCGGCGCCA